>DASZON010000265.1:0-4537 GCA_035550755.1 Actinomycetota bacterium
ACCTGGAGACGGGCCGCGCCCGGGGCAAGGTCGTCATCACCGTCTAGGCCCTGGCGGTGACGACAACCCGGCCGGTCATGCCGTCGTGGACGGTGCAGCGGTAGGGGTACGTGCCGGGCTGGTCGAAGGTGTGGGCGTAAGACCCGCCGCGCTGGGGGTCGCCCGAGCGCCAGCCGTCGGCGGTGACGTCGTGGGGGACGAAGCGGTCGTTGAACTCCCAGGTGACGGTCGTGCCCGCCGGGACCTGGATGGCCGCCGGGCTGAAGCGGTTGTCCTTGGCCGCGACCTGGGTGACCCCGGTCACCGGGGCGGCGGCGTCGGCCCCGCCGCCGCCCTCGTCGTCGCCGCCGCAGCCGGCGAGGACGAGGGCGGCGACCAGGGCCAGGGCCGCCGTGAGCAGGGGGAGCCGGCGCACCGCGGTCACCAGCCCGGGCGGGGGCGGCTCTCGAGCTGGCCGACCCGCTCCAGGACCTGGCGGCCGAGCAGCTCCCGCTCGGCCGGGCCGAGGCGGCGCCGCAGCTCGGGCAGGAGCAGGGCCTCGGCGTCGCGGGCGTGCTGGCGGAACACCTGCATGAGCACCCGGACCTTGGCGTCGTAGCCGCGGTCGGCCGGGACCATGCCGCCGAGCTCGACCATGACCAGGTCGAGCAGGTGGTCCTGCTGGAGCTGGCGCTCGATCTCGGGGTCGTGGAGAGCGGTCCGCCCGGCCAGGGCCGGGTAGAGCAGCTCGTCCTCGACGGCCACGTGGGTGGCCAGGGCGGTCGCCATCGCGGCCACGGCCCGGTAGCGGCCGGCGGCGGCGCCCTCGGCCGCGTCGTAGGCCTCGAACTGCCGCTCGACCCGCTCGTGGAGGGCGACCAGCATGCGGGCCGCGTCGGCGCCGGCGTCGACGTCGACCGGCCGCAGCACCCTGGGCGTCCTTGGGCGCACCTGGTCGAGGGGTGGTGCCTGTGCCTGGGAGAGCATCGGGATCCTCCGTGTCCAATGGTCGTGACTGACACGGTGATCGTGCTGCTCGGAGGGGGTGGGCCGCGTCGGCCGGGGGGCGGCTCCGCGGCTACGCCGGCCGGGGCCGCGCCGGCGCCGGGGCTGCCGCCGGGGGCGTAGGCGGCCGGGGCCGGCTACGCCTGGGGACGGCCGAACTCGTCGGGGCCCGGTCCGGCCAGGGGGCCCTCGCGGCCGGCCTCGCGGCGCTGGGCGACCGCCGTGCGGGCCAGGGAGGCGAGCCCGCGGACGGCCAGGAATCCCGCCACCAGCGGGGCCATGACCAGGCGGGGGTCGCGGGCGTAGCGGCGGCAGTAGAAGCGCAGAGCGCTGCGGTGGTGGTGGACGACCTTGGCGTAGGGGGCGCTGCGGGTGGAGCCGCCGACCACGTGCTTGACCTCGGCCACGGGGTCGAACACGACCCGCCACCCGGCCCGGTGCAGCCGCAGGCAGAGGTCCATCTCCTCGAAGTACATGAAGTAGCCGGGGTCGAACCCGCCGGCCTCCTCGAAGGCCCGGCGGCGGATCAGCATGCACGCCCCCGAGACCCAGTCCACGTCCAGCGGCCGGCTGCGGTCGACCCCGGCCATGTGGTAGCGGCGGGTGGCCGGGTTGTCCGGCCACAGCGGGGCCAGGGCGGCGTGGGCCGCCCCCATCAGCAGCGACGGGAACCGCCGCCCGGTGGGGTAGTCGGAGCCGTCGGGGTTGGCCAGGTGCGGGCCGACGCAGCCGACCTCCGGGGCGCTGGCGCCGGTGGCCAGCATCCGGCGCAGCGACCCCGGCGACAGCCAGGTGTCGGGGTTGGCGATCAGCAGCCAGGGCGCGCCGGTCACCGTCACCCCGGCGTTGATCGCCCGTGACAGGCCCAGGTTGGCGTGGTTCTCCAGCACCTTGGCGCCGTAGCCGCGGGCGATCTCGACGCTGGCGTCGGTGGAGGCGTTGTCGACCACCACCACCTCCAGCGGGTGGGGGCCGGCCGCCCGCTCCAGCGACCCCAGGCACATGGCGAGGTCGCGGGCGCTCTGGTAGGTCACCAGCACGACCGCGACGGCGGTCGGGGACGGTGCTGGCGGGTTCGACACCATGTCGGAGAGAACCTTACCGCCCACGGACAAGCTGGGAACCTCCGCACCGTGCATCATGGGAACGCCATGTCCCCGGAGCCCCGCCTGTCAGGAGGTGCCGCCCGCGTGAGGATCGAGTCCTCGGTGACCTCGGTGTCGTGGATCCCGAGGGAGGCGATCGAGGGGATGGTCAAGCTCCCCTTCGAGCTGGGCGTGGCCCACTACGACCTGCCGCCGCCCGACCGGCTGGACGACCTCGACGGCCTGCTCGCGTCCAGCGCCATCCGGTTCGCCAACGAGCTGCGGGCCTTCATCGAGGTCGACAGCGACGGGCGCATCACCGGGCACGGGCACCTCGGCCGCGGCCACATGGGGCACACCCGGATGCGGCTGGCCGGGATCGGCCTCACCTTCATGGGGGTCAGCTACCCCGACCTGCGGGGCGAGCCCGAGGTCGGCGACGACCACGTCCGCTTCACCCAGACGGCCGGCGGCCGCCCGGGCATGCCGTCGCCCCGTCGGGTCCGGCGGCGGCCCTACCTCCAGGTCAGCGGCCCGGTGGTCTGGTCGACCCTGGCCCTGACCATCCGGGCCGACGGCTCGGCCGACTTCGAGGTCGTCGGGGCCAGCTCGTTCCCCCGGCACTGGATCTACGGCCACGACGGCACCCTCCAGGCCAAGACCGGCCTGATCGACTTCGACACCTGGTACCGGGAGTCGTTCGGGGAGAAGAACCCTTGGGGCGACGAGGAGTCGCCGGCCGTGGTCACCGCCGTCGAGACCGAGCTGGAGCGGCAGCTGTCGGCCATCATCATCGGCTCCGACCCGCCCTTCCGGCGCCTGGCCGCCGGTGACGCCCTGGTCAGCCAGGGCGACGCCGGCAACGAGCTGTTCCTGCTCTTCGACGGGGTCCTGGCCGTGGAGCAGGACGGCCAGCAGGTGGCCGAGGTCGGCCCCGGGGCCATCCTTGGCGAGATGGCCCTGCTCGAGGGCGGTCGCCGCACGGCCACCCTGCGGGCCGTGACCCGCTGCCGGGTGGCGGTCGTGCCCGGCGACCGCGTCGACCGGGACGCCCTGGCCGAGGTGGCCCGGCGCCGCCGCGGCTGAACGGATCCACATGTTGACCTGCGCGAACTGCGGCGAGCAGAACCCGGAGCGGGCCCGCTTCTGCCTCAACTGCGGGGCATCGCTGGCCGCCGAGCCGCGGCGCGGGGCCCGCAAGGTGGTCACGGTCGTGGTCTGCGACGTCAGCGGCTCCACGGCCCTGGGGGAGCGGCTCGACCCGGAGTCGCTCGGCCGGGTCATGGCCCGCTACTTCGAGCGCACCCGGGCGGTGCTGGAGCGCCACCACGGGCTGGTCCAGAAGTTCATCGGCGACGCTGTGGTGGCCACCTTCGGGGTCCCGGTGGTCCGCGAGGACGACGCCCTGCGGGCGGTGCGGGCGGCCGCGGCCATGCAGGACGCCGTGGCCGAGCTGGACGACGGCGGTGGCCCGGCCATCGAGGTCCGCATCGGGGTCGCCACCGGTGAGGTCATGGTCGAGGAGGCCGGCGGCGACCCGCTGGTGATCGGCGACGCCGTCAACCTGGCCACCCGGCTCCAGGCGGCCGCCGGGCCGGGTGAGGTCCTGCTCGACCAGCGCACCTGGCACCTGGCCCGCGACGCCCTGGTGGCGGCGCCGGTGGACGGGATCGCGGGGGTCGGGGGCGGGAGGCCCGGGGGGCTCACGGGCAGCCCCTCGGTGAACCGGGCGTGGCGGCTGGTCGACGTCTCGCCCGACGCCCTCGGCCACGCCCGGCAGGCGGACAGCCCGCTGGTCGGGCGGCTGGCCGAGCTGCAGCTGTTCGACTGGGTGTTCCAGCGGGCGGTGCGGACCTCCACCTGCCACCTGCTGACCGTGCTCGGGCCGGCCGGGGTCGGCAAGTCGCGGCTGGTCGCGGCGGCCCTGGACGCCCTCGACGACGGCGCCACCGTGCTCTCGGCCCAGTGCTCGCCCGACGCCGAGGGGAGCAGCTTCTGGCCGGTGGCCGAGATCGTCCGCCGGGCGGCCGAGATCAAGGCCGCCGACTCCCCCGAGCAGGCCGAGGCCAAGCTCGAGGAGCTGCTCGACCACCCAGACGGCGAGAAGGTCGCCGACCGGCTGGGCCGGCTCATCGGGCTGCGGCCGGCCCCGGTGACCTCCGAGGACGCCGTCTGGGCGGTGCGGCGGTTCCTGGAGGTGCTGGCCGACCGCCACCCGCTGGTGGTGGTGCTCGACGACCTCCACTGGGCCCAGCCGACCCTGCTCGATCTCGTCGAGCAGGTCGTCGCCCTGGCCAGGGAGGCCCGGCTGCTGGTGGTGGCGGTGGCCCGCCCCGAGCTGCTGGAGCAGCGGCCGGGCTGGTCGGGGGGGCGCCTGAACGCCAGCACCATGCTGCTGGAGCCGCTGGCCGCCGACGAGTCCGCGACCCTGCTCGAGCACCTGGCCGGCGAGGCCGAGCTGCCGCCCG
>DASZON010000266.1:0-16102 GCA_035550755.1 Actinomycetota bacterium
CTGTCCCGGGCCGACCCGCGCCGCTTCGCCCTCGGGGTGCTGAACGTCGCCTTCGGCGGCGGGGTCAGCTCGCGGCTGTTCCAGGAGGTCCGGGAGAAGCGCGGCCTGGTCTACTCGATCTACTCCTACGCCGCCCAGTACACCGAGACGGGCTCGTTCTCGGTCTACGCCGGGGCCGCGCCCAAGCGCATCCACGAGGTGCTGGCGATCGTCCGCGACGAGCTGGAGCGGGTGGTGGCCGACGGGCTCACCGAGGCCGAGCTGGAGCGGGGCAAGGGCCACCTGGAGGGGTCGCTGGTGCTGGGCATGGAGGACACCTCCGGCCGCATGACCCGCCTGGGCAAGTCCGAGCTCACCTTCGGCGAGATCCTCTCGGTCGACGAGGTCATCCGCCGGGTCGACGCGGTCACCGACGCCGACGTGCGCGCCGTGGCCAAGGAGGTCCTCGGCACCGGCCCGCGCGCCCTGGCCCTGATCGGGCCGTTCGACAACGACGGGTTCGCGCAGTACGTCTCATGAACGGCATGGAGTCCGCCTTCGGCGGACACTCGATGTACTCCGGCCGGCGCTCGCGCCGGTCGGTCTGTGTCTTCTGCTCCTCGGCGGGCGGGCTGCCCGAGGCGTACCGGTCCGCGGCCGCCGACCTGGGCCGTGAGCTGGCCGTCCGCGGCCACCGGCTGGTCTACGGCGGCGGCAACGTCGGCCTGATGGGGGAGGTCGCCCGCTCGGTCCACGCCAACAGCGGCACCGTGGTCGGGGTCATCCCCCAGGGGCTGGTCGACCGGGAGCTGGCCTACGACCGGGCCGACGAGCTGCTGGTCACCAAGTCCCTTCGTGAGCGCAAGGCCGAGATGGACGCCCGCGCCGACGCCTTCGTGGCCCTGCCGGGCGGCTTCGGCACCCTGGAGGAGCTGCTGGAGGTGCTCACCCTGCGCCAGCTGCGCCTCCACGACCGGCCGATCGTGGTGGTCAACGTGGCCGGCTACTGGGACCCGTTCCTGGCCATGGTCCAGGACATGGTCGCCCAGGGGCTCGCCCCCCTGGGCGAGGGCGCCCTGTTCCAGGTGGCCAAGACCGCCGCCGAGGCCGTCGACCTGGCCGAGGCCGGCCCCGTCCCCATCGGTGGCCGCTTCGACGGCCGCGGCGCCCCGCTCCCCGAGGCGGCCGTGGAGGACTGGACCGCCGCTCCCGGCGACCCCGCCCCGCGCCGCGCCGGCGACGCCACCGTCGAGCGCTGACCGGCCGCTCAGCCGGTGCCGGTCTGGGCGTGCGGGGCCGCCACCGGCTTGGACTCCGGCGAGCCTCGCTGGCGCAGGAAGATGGCGAGGACGGCCAGCGCGCCCACGGCCAGGAACTCGCTCTGCCAGTTCTGCATCGACTGGAACCAGAACTCGGAGCTGGAGACGAAGCCCCACAGCGACACGGCGGCCTGCCCGTGCTCCAGCTGCTGCTGGTTGTACTCGGCGTGGCCGCCCAGGGCATGGAGCGCGAACGAGAGCGCGAACAGCCCGAACAGGGCGAGCGAGAGCGAGTGCTCGTAGAGGGTCAGGGCGAGCCCGCCGCGACGCACCGGGCCGGGGGCCTCGGGGTTGTCGCGCTCCTGGCGCGGGTCGGCGTCGGACTCGTCGCCGTCCGGGTTCTTGGACTCCGGCGAGCCCCTCTGGATCAGCCAGACGGTGAACAGCACGTAGACGCCCATCTGGAGGAACTCGCTCTCCCAGTTCTCGAAGGTCGCCTCGACGAACGCGCCACTGGTCAGGTACTCGGTGTAGGACTCCGGCGGCTGGCCGTGCTCCTGGTTGTCGTTGTTGTTGGCCCGGTAGCCGGTGAGGCTCTGGGCGACCAGGAAGATCAGGAACAGGCCGAACATGGTGATGGACAGGGCGTTGTCGCGAAGCACGCGGCGCATGTGATCCTCCGATCATGTGACCGGGAACGGCGGCTGGCGCCACCAGGGAGCCGGGTCGACCTCGACGGAGACTACCCACTTGACCCACCAGAAGCCGCGGCGGCCGGGGGCGACCAGGCGGGCCGGGAAGCCGTGGCCGGCGCCGAGAGGGCGGCCGGCCAGGCGGGTGGCCAGCAGCAGGGACCGGGCGTCGGCCAGGGGGAGGCGGCGCCGGTAGCCGGTGGCCGAGGCGACCACCAGGCTTCCGCCGGCCCCCTCGGTGGCGCCGGGCGGCAGCAGCCGGTCCAGCCGGGCGCCCTCCCAGGCGGCCCGGGCGTACCAGCCGCCGGTGCAGTCCAGCACCGCCTCGACCCGGTCGCCGAAGCCGGCCAGCTCGTCATAGGTCCACTCCCGGGTGGTGTCCCCGGCGGTGACCCGCAGCCGCCAGGCGGCCGGGTCGAGCACCTGGACCCGGTCGTCCAGCCACTGGGTGACCGGGATCCGCCGCGGGTCGGCCAGCGCCGCCCCGGGGGCGGCCGCGGCCACCGGCAGGGAGCCGGTGAAGCGGCGGCGGGCGCCCGGCAGACCGGCCAGACGGGTCGCGGCCTCGGTGGCCAGGAGCAGCAGCCCGGCCCCGCCGGCGACCGCGCCGGCCCGCAGCAGGGCCCGCCGGGACAGGTCGGCCCGCCGGGCCCTGGCCCCGCCGCGGGCGGCCACGTGCCAGGCCAGCAGCGGCACCGCGGCCAGGGCGGCGCCCACGTGCGCCTGCATGGCGCTCAGCGACCCCAGCCGGGTCAGGGCGCCGCTGCTGTGGGCCAGGCCGGCCGCCACCGCGACCAGCACCAGCGTCCCGAAGGCGACCGACGCCCACCGCCCGGGGCCGGCCCGCCGGGCCAGCCCACGCCGGACGATCACCGACTTCCAGGGGGCCAGCACCAGCACGGCCAGCCCGGCCACGGCATGGCCGAGCACTACCGGGCGGCCCCACCCGGATCCGGCCGCGAACGCCAGCGCCCCGCTGACCAGGGCGGCCGCCAGCACGGCGAGCAGAGCCAGGTTGGTGCGCCGCGGGCTCATCTCGCACCCTCAGGTTGAGGTCGAGCCTGGGTCTTCGGGGGCGTCAGGGCCGGGACGCTGATCGGTGACGACGGCGTGGCAGCGGCCGAACTCGCGCAGGCCGACCGCCTCGGCCACCCGGGCCGAGGTGTGGTTCCCGGGGTCGTGGTTGTAGAGGACGGCCCGGCCCTCGGCCAGGACCGCCCGGGCGGCGGCGGCGGTCACCGCCTTGGCCAGGCCGCGGCCGCGGGCCGCCTGCGAGGTGCCGACCGAGATCTCCCGCAGCCGGTCGTCGTAGCGCTTGAGCACGGCCGTGGACAGGACCTGGCCGTCGTCGTCCAGCACCACCCAGGCCTCGCCGGTGAAGTGGCCGACGACCCACTCGGGCAGGCGCGGGTCGCTGGTGTCGATCACCGTGACCTCGGCCGAGGGCGGCGGGATGGCCACCCCGGTGCGGGCCACCCACGAGTAGTGCTGGCCGGCGGCGGCCTCGGCCACCGCCTCCAGGGCCCGGTCCACCGACTCCGGGCCGTCCAGCTCGCGGCGGAGCGGGCCGCCGAAGGACGGGGCCACCGCGACCACTGCCCCGCCTCCGCGGATCAGGGCCCGGGCGGGCATGCCCGGGTGGGCCGCCTCGGCCACCGCCACCCGCCCGGGGGCCAGCCGCTCCACCGGCAGCCGGTAGCGGTCGCCGAAGACGGCGAGCACCACGGCCTCGTTGTCGACCAGGTCCAGCATGCCAACAGCCTATCCAATCACCACCATCCCCAAGCGCGTCCCGCCCAGGGGCTATCCTGCTGGCCGTCGGCGCAGAACCGGGGAAGGAGGCGGCCGGTGCGGGTCGGGGTGCTGGGGGCGACGGGTCGGATGGGGCGGGCGACCTGTCAGGCGGTGCAGGAGGCGGCCGACCTGGAGCTGGTGGCCGCGGTCGCCCGGGCGACCGGGGTGGGCGAGCTGCTGGGCGCCGGGGCCGAGGTGGTGGTCGACTTCTCCCGGCCCGAGGCGACCGCCGCCGCCGGCCGGGCGCTGCTGGCCGAGGGCGTCCACCTGGTCTCGGGGACCACCGGGCTGGCCGAGGAGGTCGCGGACGAGCTGGCCAACCTGGCCGGCAAGGCCGACCACGGCAACCTGGTGTGGGCGCCCAACTTCGCCGTCGGGGCGGTGCTGGCCATGCACTTCGCCGCCGTGGCCGGGCGCTTCTACCCGGCCGCCGAGGTCATCGAGCTGCACCACCAGGGCAAGGCCGACGCCCCCTCGGGCACCGCCCTGCGCACGGCCCGGGCGGTCGCCGCCGCCCGCGACCGGGGGGGTCCGGGGGACCGCCAGGGTGGTCCCCCGGTGCATCGGGTGGGTGGCGGCCCGGGCGGCGGCAGCGAGTCGGTGCCCGGGGTGCGGGGCGGCGAGGTCGACGGGGTGCGGGTGCACTCGGTCCGCCTGCCCGGGCTGGTGGCCCACCAGGAGGTCATCTTCGGCGGCCAGGGGGAGGTCCTGACGCTGCGCCACGACTCGCTCGACCGCTCCTCGTTCATGCCCGGGGTGCTGCTGGCCGTCCGGGCCGTGGCCGACCGCCCGGGGGTCACCGTCGGCCTGGAGCCGCTGCTGGGGCTGGCCACGTGACCCCCCAGCCCGCCTACTGGGTGGAAGAGCTCACCGCCGACGAGCGGGCCCGCCTGGCCCCGTACGTCACCAACCTCGACCGGCCGGTGTTCGCCCTCCGCAACCTGCCCGAGACGGTGAAGGGGGCCCTGTTCGCCCGCTACTCGCGCTCGGGCAAGACCCTGCGCCGGCTGTTCCTGGACGAGTTCGCCGACCAGGTCGAGGCGGGCGAAGGGGCGCCCGGCGAGGCCGCCGAGGTCGGCATCACCCGGGCCACCGCCCTGTTCCAGCGGGTCTTCGACGAGTACGGCGACGACTCCGTGGCACAGCTGGGGGGCGCTCACGTGGCCTGCGAGCAGGCCTCCAACCTGCTGACCAAGCTGCTCGAGTGGGGCCGGCTGGCCGCCTACCTGGAGCAGTCGACCCGGTACGTCTCCTACGCCGACCGGCCCGGCGGCCGCTGGCGCTACCACCTCGACCCGGACGTCGAGGCCAGCGACCTCGGCCCCACCTACCGGCGGGTCATGGACGGGCTGTTCGCTACCTACGCCGAGCTGCTCCCGGCCCTGATCGACCACCTGGGCCGGGTCGTGCCCCAGGAGCCGGGGTCGAGCGAGGCCGCCTGGCGGCGGGCCGTCAAGGCCCGCGCCCTGGACGGGCTGCGCGGCCTGCTGCCCGCCGCCACCACCTCGAACCTCGGCATCTTCGCCACCGGGCAGGCGTACGAGGCGCTGCTGCTGCGGCTGCGCGCCTCCGCCCTGCCCGAGGCCCGCAGCTACGCCGACCTGCTGCTGGAGGAGCTGCGGCAGGTGATCCCGGCGTTCCTGCACCGGGTGGACCGCGAGGACCGCGGGGTGGCCTGGTCGCGCTACCTGGCCGAGACGGCCTCCGAGACGGCCAAGGTGGTCGAGGCCGTGCTCGGCGACCTCCCCGCCTCGGCGCAGCCCGGCCCGTCGGTGCGGCTGACCGAGTTCGACCCGGCCGGCGAGGACAAGGTCCTGGCCGCCGTCGCCTACCCCCACACCGGTGCCGGCGAGGCCGAGGTCGCCGACCGGGTGTCCCGGCTCGGGGCCGAGGAGCGGGCCCGGCTGCTGGCCGCCTACGTCGGCGAGCGGCGCAACCGCCGCCACCGGCCCGGGCGGGCCTTCGAGCGGTCCGTGTACACCTTCGACGTGGTCGCCGACTACGGCGCCTTCCGCGACCTCCAGCGGCACCGGATGTGCACCATCGTGTGGCAGCCGCTCACCCCGGCCCTCGGCTACGACCTGCCCGCCGACGTCGCCGGGGCCGGCTTGGCCGGGCCGTTCCAGGAGGCCATGGCCGCCTCGGCCGGGCTGTACGACGCCCTGGTCCAGCGGTTCCCGGCCCAGGCGCCGTACGCGGTCGGCCTGGCCCACCGGATCCGGTTCGCCATGACCATGAACGCCCGGGAGCTGATGCACCTGGCCGAGCTGCGCTCCACCCCCCAGGGCCATCCCGCCTACCGGCTGGTCGCCCAGGAGATGCACCGGCTGGTCGCGGAGGAGGCGGGGCACCGGGCGATCGCCGACTCGATGCGGTTCGTCGTCCACGACGAGGCCGGGCTGGGGCGCCTGGCCGCCGAGCGCCGGCTCGACGCGCGGCCGGGTCAGCCCGCCGGTTCGCCCTGATCGGCGGCCGCGGGTGATTGTCATGGTTTGTTCCGCGTCGTAGCATGCCTTGGTCCCTGCGCATATTTTCCTGGCATGCAGACCGATCCCGACCCGTCGTACGGCCGTAGCGCCGAGAGCGCCGTCGGCCTGACCTTCGTCGCCATCGTCCTGGTCGGGCTGTTCGTGGCCGGCGCCCTCGGCGTGATCGCCACCCGCCACCCGGCCGTGGCGGCCGACCCCGGCCAGGAGCCGGAGGCCACCGCCGTCGCCGCGGCGTCCATGGCTGAGGTCGTCCGGGACGGGATGGTCGCCCGCTTCAAGGAGCTGATGCTCCTGCGCGAGATCGCCCTGCGCGAACGCGACCAGGGCCTGCTGGCCTCGGTCTACGCCCCGGGCGCGTCCGGCCTGGCCAGGGACCGGGGCGAGATCGCCCGCCTGCGCAGCAGCGGCAGCCGCCTCGACGGCCTCCGGCTGCCGGTCAAGGTCTTCAGCGCCCACCGCCTGGACAACGGCCGCTGGGTGGTGATCGCCCGCCTCGGCCGCTCCCCGGCCCGCCTGGTCACCGGCAACGGCCGCCCGGGCCGCGCCACCCACGCCAGCGCCGCCACCTACCGCTGCACCCTGGTCAGGCAACAGGGAAGCTGGCGCGTCCTGAGCCTGGTCCGTTCCTAGTCACAGCCGGTAGAGGCGGGTGGCGTTGGTGGCAAGGACCCGGCGGGCGGTGTCTCTCGCGGCCGCGTCGTCGAGCCCGCCGGCGGCGACCTCGGCGCGCAGGACCCTCGCCAGGGCGCGGCGCCAGACGGTCGCGCCCCACCAGTGGGACTCGGGGTAGGCGCGGCCGCCCGAGGAGGCCAGGAGCTTGCCGGGCGGGCACAGGCCGAGGGCCTCGGACACCATCCGGGCGGCGATCGGCTCGGCCAGGGCCAGGGCGGGGGAGAGGTCCATGTGGACCTGGGGGTAGGTGCCGGCGAGGTGGGCGGCGGCGCCGACATACGGGTAGCAGCCGAGCAGCACCACCGGGGTGTCCTCGGTGGTGGGGTCGCGCAGCATCGGCCAGAGCAGGGCCGGGTCGGCGTGGGGCAGGTAGACGTCCTCGTCGCCGGTGCCGGTGGCGAACTGGAGCGGCACCTGGCGGGTCCCGGCCAGCTCGGCGGCCCGCCGGACCAGGAACGGCAGCAGCACGGCGTCGTCGAACCGCTTCGACTGGGCGGCCTTGTCGAGGTTGGTGAAGGCCCGGCGGCGGTCGGCCTGGGTGGTCTCGGTGAACAGCCACAGCCCGCCCCGGGAGGAGGCGATCGACTTGAGGGCGACCGCGCCCCGCTCCATGGCCAGCCCGACCCGCTCCTCGAACCCGGCCACCAGCCGGGCCAGCGACCGTGCGGTGGGCGCGCCCGGGGCCAGCAGCTCCTGGGCCAGCGGCTCCAGCCGGACGATCTCGTGGACCGGCCGGTCGGCGGCCCGCTCCAGCTCCGCCGCCTTCAGGACCTTGTCCCCGCCGGCGCCGGTGTCGACCAGCAGGGCCGCGGTACCGGCGTGGTCGAGCAGCAGCCGCAGGTAGCCGCTCGGGTCGGCCCCGGCGAGCTGGTCGCGCCTGGCCACCACCTGGCGCTCCAGCTCCTCGCCGGCCAGCGGTCCCGTGGCCTCGGGGGCGACGTCGAGCAGGTCGGCCAGGGCGGCCAGGAAATGGCGGTAGCCGAGCAGCCCGGGCACGTCCCGGGCGGCCAGGCCGGCCGGGCGCGCGGCCCCGGTGAAGCTGGCCCGCCAGGCCGGGAACTGCCCGCCGCCGGCCCTGGTCCAGGTGGCCAGCAGGCTGGCGCAGGAGTGGTCGGCCAGCGCCAAGTCGCCGAGCACCCGCGCGGCTGGCCCGGCCCGGTCGGCCACGGCGACCCGGGGCTACTCCGGCAGGACCGCTGGCAGGACGTCGCGGACGCTCAGCACCCCGAGGAGCTGGCCGCCGTCGTAGACCACCAGGTGGCGGATGCGGCGGCTGGCCATCACCTTGGCCGCCTCGATCAGCTCCCAGTCGGGGCCGACGGTGACCACGTCGGCGGTCATGAGCTGCTCGACGCTGACCGCGTCGGGGTCGTCGGCGGACGCGACCGCGTTGAGGACGTCGCGCTCGGTCAGGATCCCGACGAGCATCTCGGCGTCCTGGACGACGGCCGAGCCGACCCGGTGCTTGGCCATCAGCTGCGCCGCCTCGCGCAGCGACTGGGCCGGCCCCACCGCCACCACCGCGCTGCTCGCCACGTCCCGGACCTTCATGGCGGCACCTCCATCGGTCACGGATCAGGGGTGCCGTCTACCCTATAGCCCGGCGAAGGCCCGGTCGAGTAGCTCGTGTTGCTCCTGGGCGTGCAGGGTCGGGCTGCCCGCGGCCGGGGCCGCCCCCTCGGCCCGGGTGGCCGCCTCCAGCCGCACCCCCAGCTGCTCCTCGGCCTTGAGCCGCAGATACCGCCAGGCGCCCATGTTCTCCGGCTCCTCCTGGACCCACAGGACCTGCTCGGCGTCCGGGTAGGCGTCCAGCTGGGCCCGCAGGGCCTGGGCCGGGAAGGGGTACAGCTGCTCCACCCTGAGGAGGGCCACCTGGTCCAGGTCACCGTCACGGCGCCGCTTGGCCAGCTCGTAGTACACCTTGCCGCTGCAGAGCATGACCCGCCGGACCCGCTCGGGCGACGGCCCCTCGGGGTCGGCCAGGACCTCGGAGAACTGGCCGGCGGTGAGCTGCTCGGCCGTGGAGCGGGCCGCCGGCAGCCGCAGCAGCGACTTGGGCGTCATCACCACCAGCGGCTTGCGGTTGGCCCGCAGGGCCTGGCGGCGCAGCAGGTGGAAGTACTGGGCCGGGGTCGAGGGGTAGGCGACCTGCATGTTGTCCTCGGCGGCGAGGTCCAGGAACCGCTCCAGGCGGGCGCTGGAATGCTCGGGGCCCTGGCCCTCGAACCCGTGGGGGAGGAGCAGGACCAGGCTGGAGCGCTGGCCCCACTTGTCCTCGGCGGCCGAGAGGAACTGGTCGACGATGATCTGGGCGCCGTTGACGAAGTCGCCGAACTGGGCCTCCCACAGCACCAGGGCGTCGGGGTTGGCCACCGAGTAGCCGTACTCGAAGCCCATGGCCGCGAACTCGCTCAGCAGGCTGTCGTAGACGAAGAACCTGCCCTGGCCCTCGCCCAGGTTGGCCAGGGGGCTGTACTGGCCGCCGGTCCGCTGGTCGACCAGGACCGAGTGGCGCTGGCTGAAGGTGCCCCGCCGGGTGTCCTGGCCGGACAGCCGGATGGTCCGGCCCTCCTGGAGCAGGGACCCGAAGGCCAGGGCCTCGCCGAGCGCCCAGTCGACGGCGTTGCGCTCCAGGGCCCCGGCCCGCTGCTCCAGCCACCGGACCAGCTTGGGGTGGACGTTGAAGCCCTCGGGCACGGTCGTGAGCTTCACCAGCAGCTGGTCGAGGGTGGCCCGGTCGACGGCGGTGTCGACGGCCGGGTCGGCGGCCATCGGGGCTGGCCGCTCCAGCTCGACCTTGGCCACCTGGCCGCCCTCCTCGCCATGGGTGTCGTCGAAGGCCTGCTGCAGGCGCCGGCGGAACGCCTCCAGCGACTCCTCGGCGTCCTCGATCGACAGGTCGCCCCGGTTGACCAGGGCCTCGGTGTAGAGCTTGCGGACCGGGCGGCGTTCCTTGATCCGCTCGTACATCAGCGGCTGGGTGAACGACGGCTCGTCGGCCTCGTTGTGGCCGTAGCGCCGGTAGCACCACATGTCGATGACGACGTCCTTCTTGAACGCCTGGCGGAAGGAGAAGGCGAGGCGGGCCACGCGCACACAGGCCTCGGGGTCGTCGCCGTTCACGTGGAAGATCGGCGCCTGGATCATCTTGGCCACGTCGGTGGCGTAGGTGGAGGAGCGGCCGTAGTCGGGGCTGGTGGTGAACCCGACCTGGTTGTTGACGACGATGTGGACCGTGCCCCCGGTGCGGTAGCCGCGCAGCTGGGACAGGTTCAGGGTCTCGGCGACCACCCCCTGGCCGGCGAAGGCGGCGTCGCCGTGGATCAGGATCGGCAGGACCGGCGCCTCCTCGCCCCGGTCGAGCTGGTCCTGGCGGGCCCGGGCGATCCCCTCGACCACCGGGTTGACCGCCTCCAGGTGGCTGGGGTTGGAGGCGACCTCGACCCGCACCTCCTTGCCCGAGCGGGCCACGTGCTTGCCGACCGCCCCCAGGTGGTACTTCACATCGCCCGAGCCCTGGGTCAGGGTCGGGTCGAGGTTGCCCTCGAACTCGCCGAAGATCTCCCCGTAGCTCTTGCCGACGGTGTTGGCGAGCACGTTGAGCCGGCCCCGGTGGCTCATGCCGATGACCGTGCCCTCCATGTTGTCGTCGGCGGCCGCGTCCAGGACCGCGTCCAGCATCGGGATCAGGCTCTCGCCGCCCTCCAGGCTGAAGCGCTTGTGGCCGGTGTACTTGTTGTGGAGGAAGCGCTCGAAGGCCTCGGCCTCGCTGAGCTTGTGGAGGATCTGGAGCTGGTCCTCCTTGGGCAGCTCCTGGGGGACGCCCTCGACGTGGTCCTGGATCCACTCCTTCTCGTCGGTGTGGGCGTTGTGCATGTACTCGACCGTGCCGGTGCGGCAGTAGGCGTCGCGCAGGATGTGGAGGATCTCGCCAAGGGGCAGCTCGCGCTGGCCGGCCAGCCCGCCGGTGACGAAGCGGCGCTCCAGGTCCCAGATGGTGAAGCCGTAGGTGGCGGGGTCGAGCTCGGGGTGCATCTGGGGCGGCTTGGCCTTGAGCGGGTCGAGGTTGGCGATCAGGTGGCCCCGCACCCGGTACATGTTGATGAGCTGGAGGACGCGGGCCTGCTTCTCCACGCTCTCGAGGGAGTCCTCGCTCGGCCGTTCGTCCTTGCGCCACAGCACCGGCACGTAGGGGACGGTCATGGAGCGGAACAGCTCGGCGTAGAAGTCGTCGGAGCCGAGCAGCAGCCGGTGCATCCGGGCCAGGAACTCGCCGCTCTCGGCGCCCTGGATGACCCGGTGGTCGTAGGTCGAGGTCAGGGTGATGACCTTGCCGATCCCGGCGTCGGCCAGGGTGTCGGGGTCGGCGCCCTGGTACTCGGCCGGGTAGTCGATCGCCCCGACGCCGATGATCGCCGACTGGCCGGCCATCAGCCGCGGGACCGACAGCACGGTGCCGATGGTGCCGGGGTTGGTGATGGTCAGGGTGGTGTCGGCGAAGTCCTGGACGGTGAGCTTGTTCGCCTTGACCTTGGCGATGATCTCCTCGTAGGCGCGGACGAAGGCGGCGAAGTCGAGGGTGTCGGCCCGCTTGATGTTGGGCACCAGCAGGGTCCGCGACCCGTCGGGGCGGCGGGTGTCGACGGCCAGGCCGAGGTTGAGGTGCTCGGGCCGGACGGCGTTGGGCCTGCCGTCGACCTCCCGGTAGCTGGTGGTCATCACCGGGACGGCCTCCAGGGCCTTGACCACGGCGTAGGCGATCATGTGGGTGAAGCTGACCTTGCCGCCCTGGCGGCGGCGCAGGTGGCCGTTGAGGACGCTGCGGTTGACCTCCAGCAGCCGCGCCGGCACGGTCCGCACCGAGGTCGCGGTCGGCACCTCCCGACTGGCCTCCATCGCCTCGACGATCCGGGCCGCCGCCCCCCGCAGGGGGACCAGGTTGGCCTCGGCCCTGGCGTCCGGCTCGGCCTTGGCGGCCTGCTTGGGGGCCGGAGTGGGCGGCTTCGCCTCGGTTCGGTCCTCGGCCGCGGCCTCGGGCGCGGCCTCGGGCGCGGCCTCGGGCGCGGGCGCCCCGCCCGCCTCGGCCTGCGGGCCCCCATCCGGGAGGGTAGTCGACCCGGAAGCGGGCTGCTCGCGGCTGTCCACAGCCCCAGCCCGAGCCTCCTCCTCCGCCGGGGGCTCGTCGCCGTCGGGCTCGTTCTCGGCGAAGAAGTCCCGCCAGGCCGGGCTCACCGACTCCGGGTTGTCCAGGTACTGGCGGTAGATCTCGTCGATCAGCCCGACGTTGGCCCCGAACTCCGGTCGTTCGAACCAACCCATCTGCGCAGCACCACCCTTGGCTAAGATCCTGGTCAGGTCCAGTTTGCCACCGATGGCGAGCGGTCCGGCTCAGGCGGCCAGGCGGGCCTCGACGGCCCGCCTGGCGTGGCCGATGGCGGCGTCGTCGTCGTGGAGGACGGCGACGATGTTGGTCCCGGCCAGGATGGTCGACAGCTCGAAGGCCAGCTGCGCCGGGTCGCTGCCGGGCCCCAGCTCACCGGCCTCGGCGGCCTCCCGGGCGGTCTCCTCGAGCAGGTCCCGCCACTCCCGCTGGTAAGCGGCGACCAGGTCGTGGACCCGCCCCGGCCGGCCGCCGAGCTCGGCGGCGGTGGCGACGAAGAAGCAGCCGCCAGGGAACACCCGCCGCTGCACGTAGCCGAGGAACCCCTCGCACAGGGCGGCCAGGCGGTCCCGCCCCGCCTCGCCGTCGCGCAGGGCCGGGCTGACGACCTCCTCGATGAAGCTGGCCCGGGCGGCCTCGATGGTGGCCAGCTGCAGCTCCTCCTTGGACCCGAAGAGCACGTACACGCTGCTCTTGGGCATCCCGGTGGCCTGGGCGAGCCGCCCGATGGACAGCCCGTCCAGCCCTTCGATGGTGGCCAGCCGGGCCGCCTGGCCGAGGATGCGCCGGCGGGAGCGTTCCCCCGGTGCCCTCGCCCGCCGCGTTCTCTCCATGGTTGACATCTTAGACGAACGATCGTACATTGCCCAATGTTCTGCACGATCGTTCGTACAAGGACCGTTCGTATCAGGAGCGAGGGAGGAACCGTGGTGCTGCTGGGAGGCTCCCTGGTCCGAGGGCGGCAGGCACCGCTGCGGGCCCGCTACCGCCAGGACCCGGAGCAGGCGACGATCGTCAAGCGGGCGGCCACGCAGGCCGTCGAGGGTGGCGACGCCCTTCACGGCCTGGTCGCGCCTGACCCGCGCTACGGCGTCAGCTGGCCGTACGGCATCGACCGGGCGGTGGGCGGGCTCCACGACCTCCCCAACCCGGGGGAGCTGCTCTGCGTAGCCCTGGCCGCCTGCCAGGACGCCACCATGCGGATGCTCGCCGACCTGCTCGGCGTCGAGCTGCTCGACCTCACCGTCGAGGTGACCGGGACCCTGGACGTGCGAGGCACGCTCGGTCTCGACCCGGCCGTGCCGGTCGGCTTTCAGCGGATGACCTGCACCACCCGGGTGACCGTACCCGCCGGCACCGACCTCGGCCTGCTGGCGCGGCTGGAGGCGGGGGCCCGGCGGTCCTGCGTCAACCTCGACACCCTCCGGCGCGGCGTCCCGGTCGCGGCCAGCACCCGCTTCGACTCCGCCCCCCAGGAAGGAGCCCGCATGCCCCCCTCCCACCTGACACCCCCGCGATCGGCCCACCGCAGCCATACGAAGGGAGCAGCCTCATGCCACTGATCAACGTCAAGCTCGTCGAGGGCGTGTTCGACACCGCCACCAGGCAGCGGATCGTACGGGACCTGACCGAGGCCATGGTCGCCATCGAGGGCGAGAACATGCGCCAGGTCACCTGGGTCCTGGTCGAGGAGCTCAAGAGCGGCGACTGGGGCATCGCCGGCAACCCCCTGACCACCGCCGACGTCAAGGCCCTGGCCGCCGGCACCCCGGTCGGCTGAGAGAAGCGCCCCGTGCGTCCCATCACGCGGCGGCTCGTCATTGCCGCCGCTGCCGGCCCCAGCGGTACGGGCCCGGGCAGGCGTTCGTCGACGAGGGCGGCGGCCACGTCCACATCGCCCGCAACGAGACCAGGCACCCAGTCCAGGTGCTGGTGACCTTCATCATCCCCAAGGGCACCGAGCCCTTCATCGACGTCCCCGACCCCGGCAACTGCCGGTTCTGACCACACCCACGCCCGGGAGCGGGCTGGCCATCGCCCGGCTGGCCCGCTCCCGGCCCCGACGCTGGAGCCCGCCATGCGCCTGGCCCGCGCCGTCGCCGCCGAGCTGCTCATCGGCCCCTCTCCGTTCGATCCGGGCGACCCCGGCTGCCGCAACGGCCACCGGCGCACGCCCCGGCTCGACCGGCTCGGCCTCGCAGCCGGGACGCCAAGCCGTGCCCGCCGGGCCGGAGCCCGACCGCGCGCCTCTACGCCGGCCCGGCCGCGCGCTGTCGGGCCCGGCGCCTAGCATGGGGGCATGGCCACAGCGACGGCGCCCGGTGGTCTCGGGCGCTTCTCGGCCCTGACCCGCGGGTGGTTCGAGGGCGCCTTCGCCGCGCCCACCCAGGCCCAGGTCGGGGCCTGGGACGCCCTCGCCTCCGAGCAGGACGTGCTGGTGGTCGCCCCCACCGGGTCGGGCAAGACCCTGGCCGCGTTCCTGTCGGCCATCGACCGGCTGGCCAGCGCCCCGGCGGTGCCCGAGCGGGAACGGCTCAGGGTCCTGTACATCTCCCCGCTCAAGGCCCTTGCCGCCGACATCGAGCGCAACCTCCGCGCCCCCCTGGCCGGGCTGCGGGCGGTCGCGGCCGGCCAGGACCTGGCCCTGCCCGACATCACCGTCGGCATGCGAACCGGCGACACCCCGGCCGACGCCCGCCGCCGCTTCCAGTCCCATCCGCCCGACATCCTCATCACCACCCCCGAGTCGCTGTTCCTGCTGCTCACCTCCAGGGCCCGCGAGGCCCTGGCCAACATCGACACGGTGATCGTGGACGAGGTCCACTCGGTGGTGGCGACCAAGCGCGGCGCCCACCTGGCCCTCAGCCTGGAGCGCCTGGACGAGCTGCTGGAGCGCCCGGCCCGCCGCATCGGCCTGTCGGCCACCGTGCGGCCCCTGGACGAGGTGGCCCGCTTCCTCGGCGGCCCCCGCCCGGTCACGGTGGTGGCCCCGCCGAGCGAGAAGGCCTTCGACCTCTCGGTGGTCGTCCCCGTGGAGGACATGGCCGCCATCGGCGAAGCCTCGGAGGACCCGGCCAGCGGGTCGGCCTCGGGCCTGCCCGACCGCTCCTCGATCTGGCCCCACATCGACGAGCGGCTGGTCGAGCTGATCCGCGCCCACCGCTCCACGATCGTGTTCGCCAACTCGCGCCGCCTGGCCGAGCGGCTCTGCGCCCACCTCAACGAGCTGGCCGACGCCGAGCTGGCCCGGGCCCACCACGGCTCGGTCAGCCGCGAGCAGCGCACCGAGATCGAGGAGGACCTCAAGGCCGGCCGCCTGCCCGCGGTGGTCGCGACCAGCTCCCTGGAGCTGGGCATCGACATGGGCGCCGTCGACCTGGTCATCCAGGTGGAGGCGCCCAGCTCGGTCGCGTCCGGCCTGCAGCGCATCGGCCGGGCCGGCCACCAGGTCGGCGCGGTCAGCCGCGGCATCGTCTTCCCCAAGTTCCGCGGCGACCTGGTCGAGAGCGCGGTGGTGGTCGAGCGCATGCGGGCCGGGGCCATCGAGGCCATGCGCTACCCCCGCAACCCCCTGGACGTCCTCGCCCAGCAGATCGTGGCCATGGTGGCCATGGACGACTGGAGCATCGACGACCTGGAGGCGCTGGTCCGCCGGGCGGCGCCGTTCGCCGAGCTGCCCCGCAGCGCCCTCGACAGCGTCCTCGACATGCTCTCGGGCCGCTACCCCTCGGACGAGTTCGCCGAGCTGCGGCCCCGGCTCAACTGGGACCGGGTCGAGGGCCGGCTGGCCGGCCGTCCCGGCGCCCAGCGGCTGGCCGTCACCTCCGGCGGCACCATCCCCGACCGGGGCCTGTTCGGCGTCTACCTGGTGGGGGAGCGGGCGACCCGGGTCGGGGAGCTGGACGAGGAGATGGTCTACGAGTCCCGGGTCGGCGAGGTGTTCACCCTCGGCGCCTCCAGCTGGCGGATCGAGGACATCACCCACGACCGGGTGCTGGTCTCCCCGGCCCCCGGTCAGCCGGGCAAGCTGCCGTTCTGGCACGGCGACATGCTCGG
>DASZON010000267.1:0-3386 GCA_035550755.1 Actinomycetota bacterium
GTCGCCGCGGAGGAACCCGTAGCGGTCGTTGTAGGACTTGAAGTTGTCCAGGTCGGCGTAGGCGACCGCGACCGACTTGCCCTGCTCCATGCGCGAGGCGATCTCCTGCTCGATCCGGTTGTTGCCGGGCAGGCCGGTCAGCGGCGACAGCGAGCGCATCTCGCTGGCCCGCCGCAGGGTCGTCTTGACCCGGGCGACCAGCTCCATGGGGTCGAACGGCTTGATGATGTAGTCGTCGGCCCCGGCGGTCAGGCCAAGCACCTTGTCGGCCGACAGCGACTTGGCGGTCAGCATGATCACCGGGATGTGGGCGCTGCGGCCGTCGGCCCGCAGCTTGGTGCAGACCTCGTAGCCGTCCATGCGCGGCATCATCACGTCCAGCAGGATCAGGTTGGGCTGGAGGTCGAGCGCCTTGGTGAGGGCGTCCTGGCCGTCGTGGGCAGTGATCACCTCGAAGCCCTCGAGCCGGAGGTTCACCTCCACGAACCGGACGATGTCGCGGTCGTCGTCGGCGATGAGGACCATCTCGTCCACCCTTACCCAGCCCCCCCTGAGATGAGCTCCCGGAACGCCTTGGCGGCGGCGGCCGGGTCGTCGGCGTGGAAGATCCCCGTGCCGACCACGAACACGTCCGCGCCGGCCTCCAGGCACCGTGGCGCGGTGGCGGCGTTGACGCCCCCGTCGACCTGGAGTGCGACCTCCCGGCCGGCGGCGGCGATGGCCCGGCGGGCGGCGGCGATCTTGGGCAGCACCCGGTCGTCGAACGCCTGGCCGCCGAAGCCGGGCTCGACCGTCATGGTCAGCACCAGGTCGAGGCGGTCGAGGAAGGGCAGCACGGTGTCCAGCGGCGTCCCCGGCTTGACGGCCAGCCCGGTGTCGAGGCCGAGGGCGGCGGCCGCCTCCAGGGCCCGGCCCGGGTCGTCCAGCGGCTCCACGTGCATGGAGACCCCGTTGGCCCCGCCCTCGGCCAGCGCCGGCAGCAGCGCCTCGGGGTCCTCCACCATCAGGTGGCAGTCGAGGTAGTGGTCGGTGTGGGACCGCAGGGCGGCCACCACCGGTGGGCCAAAGGTGAGATTGGGTACGAAATGGCCGTCCATGACGTCGAGGTGGATCCAGTCGGCGGCGTCTTCCACCAGCCGGACCTGATCGGCGAGCTGGGCGAGGTCGGCGTTGAGCACCGACGGGGCCAGGCGTCGGATCACGGAGCTCCTCGGGGGTGGACCACGGGTCTTGCTGATGGTATCGGCGAGCTGGGGGCGAAGGTGAGCGGCAAGTCGTACGGGCGGTTCTGGGGCTTCACCTTACCTTGAACAACCGTGCAGAAAACATGCCGTCGGCGCCTTCGCGGTGCGGCCAGAGCTGGCGGGCCTCCTCCAGGCGCAGGTCGGGGCGGCGATCCAGCAGCTCGGCGACCACCTCGTCGGTTTCGGCCCGGGTCCAGGTGCAGACGGAGTAGAGCAGGGTCCCGCCGGGCCGGATGCTGCCGGCGGCCGCCTCCAGCAGGGCGAGCTGGAGCTCGACCAGCCCGGGCACGTCCTCGGGGTGGTGGCGCCAGCGGGCCTCGGGGCGGCGGCGGAGGCTGCCCAGGTTGGTGCAGGGGGCGTCGACCAGGGCGGCGTCGGCCGTGCCGGGGCGCAGCGGCGGGCGGCGGCCGTCGCCGACCACCGGGTGGAGCCGTCCCGCCACCCCGAGCCGCCGGGCGGTCTGGGCGACCAGGCGGGCCCGGTGCGGCTGGGCCTCGACGGCCAGGACCCGGGCGCCGAGGGCGGCCAGGTGCCCGGCCTTGCCGCCCGGCCCGGCGGCCAGGTCGGCGACCAGGTCGTCCGGGCCGGCGCCGACGGCCGGGGCGACCAGGGCCGAGGCGGCGTCCTGGACGACCGCCCGGCCCTCGCCGACGGCGGCCAGGCGGCCGGGGTCACCGTGCTCCAGGACCACACAGTCGGGGCTGAGCTCGCTGGGGTGGACACTGGCCCCGGCCTCGGTGAGCTCGGCCAGCAGCTCGTCGCGGGTGACCCGGCCGGGGGTGGCCCGGAGGGTCACCTCGGGGCGGCGGTTGTCCGCCTCGACCAGGGCGACGAGCTCCGCCGGGCCGAGGCGGGCCAGGGCCTCCTCCACGATCCAGGCCGGGTGGGAGCCGCGGGTCGTGGCCCAGCCGGCGGGGTCGCGGTCCGGGTCGGGCCAGGCCGGCGGGGCCACGGCCAGGCGGCGCAGCACGGCGTTGACGTAGCCGGCCTGGCCCCGGTGGCCGGCCCGGGCCACCGCCCCGACCGTCTCGGCCACGGCGGCGTGGGCGGCCGTCCCCCCGAAGAGCAGCTCGTAGGCGCCCAGGCGCAGGCCGCGGAGGACCAGCGGCTCGAGGTGGCCGAGGGGCTGACGCGACAGCGGCGCCAGGGCGACGTCCAGGGCGCCCCGCATCCGCAGGGAGCCGTAGACGAGGTCGGTGGTGGCCGCCCGGTCCGACGGGCTGAGGGTCGAGCGCCGCAGCAGGGCCGGCAGGGTGAGGTTGGCGTAGGCGCCCTGGTCGACCCGTTCCAGCGCCTTGAGGGCGAGGTCCCGTGACCCGTCAGGCCTCCGGGGCCGGGCACCGACGGCCGCGCCGGTCGGCGCGGCGCCGGGGGCCGGCCGGCGAGGACGGCGCGGGCCGCGGGGCCGGGGGGCGCTCACCGGCCCAGCCACTCGTCGGGGCCGAGGCGGGCGCCGCGGGCGAACTCGGCCCCCGACATGGCCCGCCGGCCCTCGGGCCGCACCTCGACCAGCTCCAGGGCGCCGTCCCCGGTCCCGACCAGCAGCCGCCCTTCCGGCCCGACGGCGAGCCGCCCGGGACCCAGGTCGGCCGCCCACTCGACCGGGGCCGCCCGGGTGACCTTGAGGCGGCGGCCGCGGTGGGTGGTCCAGGCGCCGGGGGCGGGGGTGAAGGCGCGGACGGCGTCGGCCAGCTGGCCCGCCGGCCAGGCGAGGTCGAGCCGGGCCTCCTCGGCGGTGACCTTGGGGGCGAGGCTGGCCCCCTCGGCGGGCTGGGGCCGGGGCTCGACCTCCCCGGCCTCCAGGGCGTCGAGGGTCTCGACGGTGAGCCGGCCCCCGATCTCGGCCAGCCGCAGGGTCAGGGCGCCGGCGTCCTCCTCGGGGTCGACCGGGACCTCCGCGGCCAGCAGCATCGGGCCGGTGTCCATGCCGGCGTCGATCACGAAGGTGGTCACTCCGGTGACCTCGGCCCCGTCCAGCAGGGCCCGCTGCACCGGCGCGGCCCCGCGGTAGGCGGGCAGGAGCGAGAAGTGGAGGTTGATGATCCCCAGGGGGAAGGCGGCCAGGACCGGGTCGGGCAGCAGGTAGCCGAACGCGCAGGAGACGCCGATGTCGGCCCCGAGCGCGGCCAGCCGCCCGGGCAG
>DASZON010000268.1:0-3290 GCA_035550755.1 Actinomycetota bacterium
GAGCTGGCACCACGGCAACGTCGTCCTGCTCGGCGACGCCGCCCACACCGCCCACTTCACCATCGGCTCGGGGACCAAGCTGGCCATGGAGGACGCCGTCGCCCTCGGCCAGGCCCTGCAGCGGCACCCGGCCGACCTGGAGGCGGCCTTCACCGACTACGAGCTCGAGCGCCAGCCGGTGGTGGAGCGCTTCCAGGAGGCGGCCCGCGACAGCGCCACCTGGTTCGAGAACGTCCGCCGCTACGACGGCTTCGACCCGGTCCAGTTCGCCTGCAACCTGCTGACCCGGTCGGGGCGGATCGGCCACCTGGAGCTGACCCGCCGCGACCCGGGGTTCGCGGCCGCCGTCGACCGGTTCTTCGCCGGCCGGCCCACCGAGCTGCTGGCCCCGCCGCCGCTGTTCGCCCCGCTGCGCCAGCGGGCGGTGACCATGGCGAACCGGGTCGCGCTGGCCGTGGTGGCCGAGGACGACGCCGCCGGCGGCCGGCTCTCGGAGGCGGCCGCCGGGCGCCTGGCCGGCGCTGCCGGGTCGGGGGCCGGGGTGGTGGTGAGCGAGCCGGTGGCCGCCGCTCCCGAGGGCCGCGTCACCCCCGGCACCCCTGGCCTGTGGGCCGACGACCAGGCCGGACCCTGGGCCGCCCTCGCCCGCCGGGTCGACCCGGCTGTGGGGGCCAGGCTGGCCCTGCGGCTCGCACACGCCGGCCGGCGCGGCGCCACCCGCCCGCGCCGCGCCGGGGTCGACCGCCCGCTCCCCGCCGGCCAGGCGTGGCCGCTGCTGGCCGCCTCGGCCATCCCCTACACGGCCGCCGCCCAGGTCCCCAGGGCGATGGACGACGGGGACATGGAGCGGGTCACGGACCAGTTCGCGGCCGCGGCCGGGCGGGCCGCCACTGCCGGGGTCGAGCTCCTCCTCCTCGACCTGGCCCACGGCTACCTGCTCGGCGGGTTCCTGTCGCCGCTGGCCAACCGGCGCGAGGACGCCTACGGCGGCACCCTGGCGGGGCGGCTGCGCTTCCCCCTGCGGGTGGTCGACGCCGTCCGGGCCGCCTGGCCCGGGGACCGGCCGCTGTGGGCGGCGGTCACGGTCACCGACTGGGCGCCGGCCGGGCTGGAGCCCGAGGAGGCGGTGGCCGTGGCCAGGGCCCTGGCCGACCACGGCTGCGACCTGCTCCAGGTGACCGCCGGGCAGACCACCGCCGCCACCCGGCCCGACTACGGCCGCCTGCAGCTGGTCGGCTGGAGCGACCTGGTCCGCAACCAGGCCGGCGTCCCCACCCTGGTCGGGGGCGGCCTGACCACCGCCGACCAGGTCAACACCGTGCTCGCGGCCGGCCGGGCCGACCTGTGCCTGCTCGACCCGCGGGGCTACACCGGCACCTGACCGGCGGGCTCGGCCCTGCTAAGGTCAGCGGTGTACCGCACCGGTAGCGGCCTCCTGCCCCTCGCGCCCCAGGCGTCGTGCCAGGCACGCCCGCGGCGCCGTTCCCAGGGAGGTTCGCCATGACCTCGGTCCAGGTGCGCCCGTTCCGCCGAGCCGACCGCGAGCAGCTGACCGCGCTGGTCAACGCCCACATCCAGGCGGTCGTGCCCGGCGTGTCGGTGTCGGTCAACACCGTCATGAGCCAGCTCGAGCGCGACCCGGGGGAGTTCATCGTCGACCCCTGGGTGGCCGAGCGGGCCACCCTGGTCGCCGAGCAGCGGGGGCGGGTGGTGGCCGCCGCCCACCTGCTGCGCTACGACAGCGGCGAGGAGGTCGGCGAGGCCTACCGGGACAGCGCCGAGCTCAACTGGCTGCTGTTCTGGCCCCGGGCCGCGCACTGGCTGGACTCGGAGGCGGCGGCGGCCGCGCTGATGGCCGCCTGCCTGGAACGGCTGGGGGCGTGGGGAACCGGCCACTGGCACGCCGACGGGGCCCTGCCCGCCCCCGGCGTCTACGGCGTCCCCGCGCAGTGGCCGCACCTCCGGGAGCTGTACGAGCGGGCCGGGTTCGTCCATGACGGCCATGTCGAGGTCGTCCTGCTGGCCAGGGTCGACGAGCTGCCCCGGCCGTCCGCGCCGCCCCTGCCCGGGCTGGAGCTGCGGCGGTCGGTGGGGGAGAGCGGCACCCGGCTGCTGGCCCGGCTGGGCGGGGAGCCCGTCGGCCACGTCGAGGTGGACGCCAACCTGGTCGAGGGCGGGCGCCTGGCCCACCTGGGCGGCTGGGCCGACGTCGGCAACCTGCACGTGGTCGAGGCCTACCGGGGCCGCGGCGTCGGCACCTGGCTGGTCGGGCAGGCCGCGGACTGGCTGCGGCTGGCCCGGGTGGACCGCCTGCTCGCCTACGCCTGGCCGGAGGAGCAGGACCTCCTCGGGCTCCTGGCCCGGGCCGGCTTCCGCGAGCTCACCCGGACCGCCCGCGGCTGGCACCACCGCGGCCCGGGCCCCAACCCCGGGGCGACCAGCCCCGAGGCCCACGCGACCCCAGGACCCGCCGGGTCCTAGCCCGGCACCGACGGCGACCCCCGGGCCAGCCGGGTCCTAGCCGTCCTCGGTCTCCTCGCGGACGGCGCGGTCGTCGAGGTCGGGGACGCTGCCCAGCTCGTCTCCCTCGGTCTCGTACTCGCCGACCGCACCGGGGCCTTTGGCCGTCCCCGGCACCTGCTCGACCATGTCGTCGGCCCAGGTGCCGCTCTCGAAGGGCTCCGGCTCGGCCTCGGGGTCGCCGCCGGAGGTGGCGGCGGTCGGGTCCAGGGAGGGGAGCTGGCCGCCCTCGGCCGCCCGGTCCAGGTCGGCCGGGGCCAGGTCGGGGGCGCTGGGGCCGTCCCGGGCCGCCCGGTCCTCCTCGTCCAGCAGGTCGTCGGGGTCGCCGCCGCCCTCGTCCTCCCACTCCGACAGGGCCAGCGCGTCCTCGCCCGCCCACCCGCCGCGCTGCTCGGTGGCCGTCGGGGCCAGCTGGGGGACGTCCGGCGGGGACCAGGGCTCGTTCTCGTCAAGGGCCTCGGCCAGGTCCTCCGTGGGGGCGGAGTCGGGGCCGGCCAGCATGTCGGTGGAGCCGATCAGCACCTCGTCGCCGGCCGGGGAGGCCGGCTCGGTGTCCACCGGCTCCTCGACCCAGTCGCGCAGCCCGCGGTCGACCTCGAGCTCGTTCACCACCGAGTCGGCGTACTCCCCGGCCAGCTGGCCGGCCACGGTCGCCTCCTCGGGGGTGGCCACGGCCCCGAGCAGGACCACGTCGTCGTCGCGGGTCGCGACCTCGATCCGCTCGTCCCCGACCCGGGTCGACACCCGCAGCCGCTCCCGGATCCGCTCCA
>DASZON010000269.1:0-5161 GCA_035550755.1 Actinomycetota bacterium
GGCCGGGCCCGGCCGCGGCCAGCTCGATCGCCGCCCGCACCGCGTAGTCCGCCTTTGCCGACACATGCATGGCGGCATTCTTCCCCAAGCGCCGCCGCCAGGGAACCGTGCACGTCACCGGAGCGTCTCCCGCAGCTGTACCAGGCCGATTCAAGCACTTGACGCAGCGGTCCCGGCCCTGCACCGTGGCATTCTCCATCAACTAAGTAGGGAAAGTGGTATTCGCGATCGGAGGAACCATGAAGGTTCGCCCCAGGTTCGCCGCCGCACTGCTGGTCGCCGGGATGGCCCTGGCCGCCGGCTGCGGCGGGTCGGGTGGCACGGGCGGCGGCAGCGACAAGCTGACCCTGGTCGCCTCCTCGACCCCCCGGGAGGCGTACGAGGCCCTGATCCCGGCGTTCCAGAAGACCGACGCCGGCAAGGGCGTCACCTTCTCCCAGTCCTACGGCGCCTCCGGCGACCAGAGCCGGGCCGTCCAGAACGGCCTGGCCGCCGACGTGGTCGCCTTCTCCCTCGAGCCGGACATGGCCAAGCTGGTCGACGCCGGCCTGGTCGCCAAGGACTGGAACGCCGACGAGCACGAGGGCATGGTCACCAACTCGGTGGTGGTGTTCGTCACCCGCAAGGGCAACCCCAAGAACATCCGCACCTGGGACGACCTGATCAAGCCGGGCGTCGAGGTCATCGAGCCCAACCCGTTCACCTCGGGCGGGGCCAAGTGGAACATCATGGCCGCCTACGGCGCCCAGCTGCAGGCCGGCAGGACCCCCGAGCAGGCCCAGGCCTACCTGCTGGAGCTGTTCCGCCACGTGCCCGTCCAGGACAAGTCGGCCCGTGAGGCGCTCCAGACCTTCATCGGCGGCAAGGGCGACGTGATGCTGGCCTACGAGAACGAGGCCATCAACGCCCAGCAGAAGGAGCAGCCGGTCGACTACGTGGTGCCCGACAACACCATCCTGATCGAGAACCCGATCGCGGTCACCACCAGGTCGAAGGACGAGGCCAAGGCGAGCGCCTTCGTCGACTTCCTCCGCTCGGAGGCCGGCCAGAGGCTGTACGCCGAGCGCGGCTACCGGCCGGTCAACCAGGCGGTCGCCGCCAGCGCCGACTTCCCGCACCCGAAGGGCCTGTTCACCATCAAGGACCTGGGCGGTTGGTCCGACGTGAACAAGAAGTTCTTCGACAAGGAGGCCGGCATCGTGGCCGACATCGAGCGCACGGTCGGGGTGTCGGTTGGCAGCTAGCACCCTCGCCCGGCCCCCCCGGGCCGGGACGCAGGTACGGGGCGGTGCCGCGCTGCTGCGCGGCACCGTCACCCTGTACCTCAGCCTGGTCGTCGTCCTGCCGCTGACCGCGGTGGTGTGGCGCTCGACCCGCGACGGCTGGGCCGCCTTCTGGGACGCCGCCACCCAGCCCCAGGCCCTGGCCGCCCTGCGCCTCACCTTCGCGGTGGCCCTGCTGGTGGCGGCGGGCAACGTGGTCATGGGCACGGTGATCGCCTGGGTGCTGGTCCGCGACGAGTTCCCGGGCAAGCGGGTCGTCAACGCCCTGATCGACCTGCCGTTCGCCCTGCCGACGATCGTGGCCGGGATCACCCTGCTCGCCCTGTACGGCAGCAACAGCCCGGTCGGGATCAACATCGGCTACAGCCGGCCAGGGGTGGTGCTCGCCCTGTCCTTCGTGACCCTGCCGTTCGTGGTCCGCTCGGTCCAGCCGGTGCTGCTGACCATGGAGCCGGACATGGAGGAGGCGGCCCGCTGCCTGGGCGCCGGCCCGCTGACCAGCTTCCGCCGGATCGTCCTCCCCACCATCGCCCCCGCCCTGCTGGCCGGGGCCGCCCTGGCCTTCGCCCGGGCGGTGGGCGAGTTCGGCTCGGTGGTGATCCTGTCCGGCAACATCCCCTACCGGACCGAGGTCGCCTCGGTGCACGTGTTCTCCCTGGTCGAGAACGACGACGTCTCCAGCGCGGCCGCGGTCTCGGTGGTGCTGCTGGTCACCTCGGTGCTGGTCCTGGCCGGCCTCAACCTGCTCCAGCGGAGGAGGACCCGCCATGCCGAGTAGGGCTGATTCCATCGGGGGACCACCCCAGCGGTCCCCCGAACCCCCCCGGAGCCGCCTGGCGCTGCGGTTCCTGGCCCTCGGGTACCTGGCCGCGATCCTGCTGGTGCCGGTGGGGGCGGTCATCTGGCGGGCGTTCGGGGACGGTCTGGCCCCGGTGTGGGCGGCCGTCACCACCCCCGACGCCCTCCACGCGTTCTGGCTGTCGCTGCTGATCGCGGCCATCGCCGTGCCCCTCAACACCGTGTTCGGGATCGCCTGCGCGGTGGTGCTGGTGCGCCAGCGGTTCCCGGGTCGGTGGCTGCTGGACGCGCTCATCGACCTCCCCTTCGCCATCTCCCCGGTGGTCATCGGCCTGGCCCTGATCCTGGTCTACGGCCAGGCCGGCTGGCTCGGCTCCTGGCTGGCCGAGCGGGGCGTCCAGGTCATCTTCTCCCTGCCGGGGATGGTCCTGGCCACGGTGTTCGTGTCCCTGCCGTACGTGGTCCGGGAGGTCTCGCCGGTGCTCCGCGAGGTCGGCACCGAGCAGGAGGAGGCCGCCTGGACCCTGGGGGCGTCGCCGCTGCGGGCGTTCCTGCGGGTCACCCTGCCGGCCATCCGCTGGGGGGTGGCCTACGGGGTGGTGCTGACCACCGCCCGCGCCCTGGGCGAGTTCGGCGCCGTCACCATCGTGTCCGGCCGGCTGGCCGGCCAGACCGAGACCCTCACCCTGTACGTCGAGAACCGCTTCGAGGCGTTCGACCTCACCGGCGCCTATGCCGCCTCGCTCACCCTGGCCCTGCTGGCCCTGCTCGTCCTGCTGGCCATGACCCGGCTCCAGAAAGGCCGCTAGATGTCCATTCTCGTTTCCCGTGCGACCCGCCGCTTCGGGGACTTCACCGCCCTGGACGACGTGTCGGTGGAGATCCCGAGCGGCTCCCTGACCGCCCTCCTCGGCCCCTCGGGCAGCGGCAAGTCGACCCTGCTGCGGGTGATCGCCGGGCTCGAGCGGCCCGACGCCGGCACGGTCGAGATCGACGGCCGCGACGCCACCACCCTGGCCCCCCAGCGGCGCGGGGTCGGCTTCGTGTTCCAGCACTACGCCGCGTTCAAGCACATGACCGTGCGCGAGAACGTCGCCTTCGGGCTCAAGGTGGCCCGCCGGCCCAGGCCCGAGATCCGGGCCCGGGTCGACGAGCTGCTGGAGCTGGTCCAGCTGCCCGGGCTGGCCGACCGCTACCCGGCCCAGCTGTCGGGCGGCCAGCGCCAGCGCATGGCCCTGGCCCGCTCCCTGGCCGTGCAGCCGCGCGTGCTGCTGCTGGACGAGCCGTTCGGGGCCCTCGACGCCCGGGTCCGCAAGGAGCTGCGGGCCTGGCTGCGCCACCTCCACGACGAGGTGCACGTGACCACGGTGTTCGTCACCCACGACCAGGAGGAGGCCATGGAGGTGGCCGACCGGATCGTGGTCATGAACCACGGCCGCATCGAGCAGGTCGGCGGGCCCCGCGACCTCTACGAGCACCCGGCCAACGCCTTCGTGATGGGCTTCGTCGGCCCGGTCACCCGCCTGGGCGAGCTGTTCATCCGCCCCCACGACATCGAGGTGCGGCGCCAGCCCAACGGCACCACCTCCGAGGCCATGGTCGAGCGCCTGGTCCACCTGGGCTTCGAGGTCCGGGCCGACCTGGTCCTGCACGACGGCCAGCGCCTCCAGGCCCAGCTGTCGCGCGAGGACGCCGACGAGCTCGAGCTCGCCCAGGGCCAGATCGTGTTCGTCCGGCCCAGCCGCTCCCGCCAGTTCGCCGACGCCCCGATGCTCTAGCCCGATCCGAGTAAATGGCATAGCATTCCCTGCTTAGTCCGAACGGATCATTCGGATCGAAAGGTCAGGTCATCCCGGGGTCTTGAGCTCGCACTGGACCTTCAGCGCGGTCGCGCTCGCTGGCGGCCTCTGCCTTGCGGGCTACACCCTGTACGTCTGGCGGCACCGGCGGGCCTCGGCCGGGCACAGCCTGGCCGTGATGCTGGCCGCGGCCGGCTGGTGGGGGCTGGCCTACGCGCTGGAGCTGGGCTCGACCAGCCTGGACGCCCGGCGGTTCTGGGGCGACGCCAAATGGCTGGGGATCGCCCTGCTCCCGGTGGCCTTCTACGCCTTCGTCCTGCAGTACACCGGCCGCGAGCGGCTGGTCACCAAACAGATCATGGCCGCCCTGGCGGTGGTCCCGGTGGCCACCGTGGCCCTGCTGGCCGTCCCGGCCACCCACGACCTGGTCCGCTACTACCCGCCCGAGGCCGCCGCCGACCCCTCCCGAGCCATCGCCCAGGTCGGGCCCCTGTTCTGGCCGTTCCTGGTCTACGCCAACCTGGTCGTCTGGGGCTCGACGGCGGTGCTGGTCTGGACCCTGACCCGGCTGTCGCCCCGGTACTGGCGCCAGAGCCTGCTCCTGATCGTGGCCGTGCTCCTGCCCAGCCTGGCCAACGTCGCCCACAACCTCAACCTGGGCCCGTTCCGCCACGTCGAGCCGACCCCGTTCCTGTTCGTCCTCACCGGGGCGGTGTTCGTCTGGGGGCTGTTCCGGTTCCGGCTGCTCGACCTGGCCCCGGTCGCCCAGCGCTCGGTGTTCGAGACCATGCAGGACGGGGTCCTGGTCCTCGACCCCTACCGGCGGGTGGTCAAGCTCAACCCGGCCGCCGAGCGGGCCCTGGCCGTGCCCGCCGGCCAGGCCGTCGGCCGCCCGGCCGAGCGGCTGCTGGGGGTGGCCGCGTCGGTGGTCGAGCGGGCCGACGACCCGGTCCTGCCCGAGGAGGTCGAGCTGGGCGGCCGCCGCTTCGAGCTCACCACCACCCCCCTGCGCGACCGGGGCAGCGGCCGGGTCACCGGCCGGGTGGTCGAGCTGCGCGACGTCACCGAGCGCCACCACGCCCACGAGCGGCTGCTCCGCCTCGACCAGCAGCGCCGCTGGCTGCTGGGGCGGGTGGTGTGGGCCCAGGAGGAGGAGCGGCGCCGGATCGCCGGCGAGGTCCACGACGACGCCATCCAGACCATCGCCGCCGCCCGCCTGATGCTGACCACCTTCCGCGACCAGCTGTCCGACGACTACCAGCGCGGCCTGCTCGACACCCT
>DASZON010000270.1:0-5835 GCA_035550755.1 Actinomycetota bacterium
TACGCCCACCCGAGCTGGTACGCCGCCCAGGGGTACGCGGTCCTGGTCCAGGACGTGCGCGGCCGCTGGGGCTCCGACGGCCGCTTCGACCCGCTCGTCAACGAGGGCCGCGACGGCGCCGACACGGTCGCCTGGGCGGCCGGGCAGCCCTGGTCCAACGGCCGGGTCGGCCTCTACGGCTTCTCCTACCCCGCCATGTCCCAGCTGCTGGCCGCGGCCGAGCACCCCCAGGGGCTGGGCGCGGCCGTGCCCGCGCTGGCGCCGTCGCAGCTGCGTAGCGGCTGGCTGTACGACGGTGGCGCCTTCGCGCTCGCCTTCGCGCTCGGCTGGGCGATCGAGCTGGGGGTCGACCAGGCGAGGCGGCGTTCGCCCGGGCTGGAGGCGGAGCTGCTCGCGGTCGCGGCCGACCCGCGACCGTGGTTCACCAGCCGGCCCCTGCGCGACCTGCCGCTGTTCCGGCGCAACCGCATCTGCGACTTCTACTTCGACTGGATCGAGCACGAGACCGACGCTGCCTGGTGGTCCGAACGCCAGGTCGAGGGCCGCTACGCCCGCATCCGGGTGCCGGCCCTGCACGTCGGCGGCTGGTACGACGTGTTCGTGGACGGGACGCTCACCAACTGGGCCGGCCTGCGCGCCGCCGGCCACGCCCCCCAGCGGCTGGTCGTCGGCCCCTGGCATCACCTGCCGGCGCTGGTGCCGGCCGGACCGATCCCGTTCGGACCGGGGAGCCGGCGCGACCTCGACGCCGACCAGCTCGCCTGGTTCGACCTGTGGCTGCGCGACCACGACGGCGGAGCGACCAGCCGGGCGCCGGTGAGCGCCTACCTGACCGGCGCCGACCGCTGGGTCGAGCTGGACGACTGGCCGCCGCCGGCCGCCCGGCCGGTGCGCTGGTGGCTGCACAGCCGTGGCCGGGCCAACGGCGCCGCCGGCGACGGGACGCTGACCACCGAGGCGCCGGGGGACGAGCCGCCCGACGTGTTCGTCTACGACCCCGCCCAGCCGGTGCCGAGCGCCGGCGGCCACTCCTGCTGCGACCCCGGCTACGCCCCGATGGGCCCGGCCGACCAGGTCGCCGTGGAGGTCCTCCACGGCGTGCTCGTGTACACCTCGGCCCCGCTGGCGCGGCCGATGGTGGTCGCCGGGCGGGTCACCGCCGAGCTGCACGCCGCCAGCTCGGCGGTGGACACCGACTGGGTGGTGAAGCTCTGCGACGTCGACGCCCGGGGACGCTCGGTCAACCTCCAGGAGGGGATCGTGCGGGCACGCTTCCGAGACTCCCCGGACGCCCCGACCCCGCTGGTCCCCGGCGAGGTCGAGACCTACCGGGTCGGGCTGGGCAGCGTGTTCCACCACGTCCGGCCGGGTCACCGGATCAGGGTGCAGGTGTCGAGCTCCAGCTTCCCCGCCTGGGAGCCGAACCTCAACACCGGCCACCCGCTGGGCGTCGACGCCATCGGGGACCGGGTGGTCGCCACCCAGCAGGTGCTGCACACCGCCGGGGCCGCCTCGTTCGTCACCCTGCCGCTGCTCGCGGCCGACCCGTGAGCCGGGCGCCTCAGCGCGCTCCCCGGACCAGCTCGACCGGGTGGTGGGCCGCCCGCCCGGTGCCGTGGGCGATCTGCTGCCGGCAGGAGACGCCGGTGGCGGCGAGCAGGGTGGCGGCCGGCTCGGCCGCGACCGCCGGGAACAGGCGCAGCCCGCCGATGCGCATGGACAGATCGTAGTGCTCGGCCTCGAACCCGAACGAGCCGGCCATGCCGCAGCAGCCGGCGTCGACCTCGGCGACCTCGACCCCGGGGATCCGCCGCAGCAGGCGGACGGTCGCGTCCGTGCCGACGAGCGCCTTCTGGTGGCAGTGGCCGTGGAACAGGATCCGCCGGCCGCGCAGCGGCGACTGCTCCCGCAGCCGCAGGCCGCCGTCGTCGATCGCCTCGGTGAGCAGCTCCTCGACCAGCCGGGTCGCGCCGGCAACGGCCAGGGCCGCCGGGTCGTCCGGCCGCAGCGCGACCTGCTCGTCACGCAGGGTCATCAGGCAGCTCGGCTCGACGCCGACGATCGGCACGCCGCGCTCGGCGAACGGCGCCAGCCGAGCCGACATCCTCGCCGCCAGCTCGCCGGCCTGGTCCAGCAGCCCCTTGGAGATGCTGGCTCGGCCGCAGCAGGTGTCGCCCTCGACGTGCACCCGCCAGCCGGCCGCCTCCAGCAGCTCGATGGCCGCGATCGGGACGGCCGGCTCGGTCCAGGTGGTGAAGGAGTCGGCCAGGAACACGACCTCGCCGCGGGGGAACGGCCCGGGGGGCGGCTGGCGGGCGGCCAGCCAGCGCAGCAGGTGGTCGCGGCGGAAGCGGGGCAGCGGCCGGGCCGCGGCCAGCCCCAGGGCCCGCTCGGCGAGCGCGCGGCCCAGCCGCGAGCGGCCCGGCAGGTTGGACAGCGGCGCCAGGGCCGAGCCCAGCGCGTTCAGCCGCCGGACGGCCGCGAACAGCCGGGCCCGCGGCGGCACGCCGTGGCGGTCGTGCCTGGCGGCCAGGGTCTCGGCCTTGAGCGCGGCCATGTCGACCCCGAGCGGGCACTCGCGCTTGCACGCCTTGCACTCCAGGCACAGGTCGAGGATCCCGTGCAGGCGGTCGTCGCCGAGAGCCGCTCTCGGGTCTGGGTCCGACAGGGCCATGACCAGCGCGTTGGCACGCCCTCGGGTGGCGTGCTCCTCGTCGCGGGTGGCCATGAACGACGGGCACATGACACCGCTGGCCGTCTTGCGGCACAGCCCGATGTTCATGCAGCGGTCGGCGGCGGCGCGCATGCCGCCCTCGGCGAAGCTGAGCCGGGTCGCCACCGCCGGCGCCGGGCCCAGGGCGGGGTCGCGCAGGTGCTCGGTCATGGCGGGCGCGTCGACGATCTTGCCCGGGTTCATGCGCCCTTCCGGGTCGAACAGGCGCTTGACCTCGCGCATGGCTTCGTACAGGGGGTCGCCGAACACCCGCCGGTTGAACTCGCTGCGGGCCAGCCCGTCGCCGTGCTCGCTGGAGTTGGCCCCGCCATACTCGGCGACCAGCTCGAGCACCTCGGAGGCGACGGCCCGCATGGTGCCGACCTGCGCCGGGCTGGTGAGGTCGAGGAAGGGGCGGACGTGCAGGCAGCCGACCGAGCAGTGCCCGTAGAACCCGGCCCGGAGGCCGTGCCGGTCGAGGATGGCGGCGAGGCGTGCGGTGTAGGCGGGCAGCTCGGCCGGGTCGACGGCGGTGTCCTCGATGAAGGCGAGCGGCCGCCGGGTGCCGGTGCTGGCGGCCATCAGCAGCCCCAGGCTGGCCGAGCGGACCTTCAGCACGGCGGCCTGCTCGGCCGGGGTGACCGCCCGCAGCAGGTGGTAGCCGTGGCGGCCGCGCCGCCAGCTGGCCGCCAGCCGGTCCAGCCCCGCGGTCGCCTCCGACTCGGTGTCACCGAAGAAGGTGACGAACAGCAGGGCGTCGGGGTCGCCCTGGAGCGTCGATCCGAGGGCGGCGTACTCCGGCCGCTGCCGGGACAGGTCCAGGATGGTGCGGTCCATCAGCTCGACCGCCGCCGGGCGGCAGTCGAGCGCGGCCCCGGTCGCCTCGACCGCGGCCTGGGTGGAACGGAAGTGGCCGACGCCGATCGCCCGGTGCCGGGGCGCCGGCACCAGCCCGACCAGCGCCTCGGTCACCACCACCAGGGTCCCCTCCGAGCCGACGACCAACCGGGCCAGGTCGAGCTGCTCGCCATCGGCCAGCCGGTCGAGCCGGTAGCCACCGGCCCGGCGCCACCAGGCCGGGAACCCGGTTGCGATCGCCGCGCGGTGCCGTTCCAGCAGACCGGGGAGCTCCCGGTGGATGGAGCCTTCCAGGCCGGGCCGGCCGGCCCGCCGGGCCAGTTCGCTCGAGCCCACCGGCTCCAGGCGGGTCCGGCTGGCGTCGGCGAGCACCACCTCGAGGCCGAGCACGTGGTCGATGGTCATGCCGTAGCGGATGGAGTGGCTGCCGGCCGAGTTGTTGCCGATCATGCCGCCGAGCGTCGCCCGGTTCGCCGTCGAGGTATCGGGGCCGAAGGCCAGGCCGAACCCGGCGGCGGCCCGGTTGAGGTCGTCCTGGACCACCCCCGGCTGGACGCGGGCGAGGCGCTGGTCGGGGTCGATCGCCAGGATTTCGCGCAGGTGGCGGGACAGGTCGAGGATGACGGCGCTTCCCACCGTCTGCCCGGCCAGGCTGGTGCCGGCCCCGCGGGGCAGGACGGGCACGCCGAGCTCGGCGGCGACCGAGACCGCGGCGGCGACGTCGTCGGCGTCGCGCGGGAACACCACGCCGAGCGGCTCGATCGCGTACATGCTGGCGTCCCTGGAGTAGACCTGGCGCGTCCAGGCGTCGAAGCGGACCTCGCCGCGCAGCGCCCTGGCGAGCGCGGCCGCCAGCTCGGCATCGCCAGGGGCGGGCCGGGCGCTCACCACGGCCCCCCGGCGGGCCGGTGGGGGAGCGGCGCCCGATGAGCCACCGCAGCGGTCGCCACTTCCTCCAGATCCCCGGGCCGACCAACGTCCCCGACCGGGTCCTGCGGGCGCTGGCGGCCCCCACGATCGACCATCGCGGGCCCGAGTTCGCCTCGCTCGCCCGGGGCGTCCTCGACGGCCTCAAGCCGATCTTCGGCACCACCGGCCCGGTCGTCGCCTTCCCGTCGTCGGGCACCGGCGCCTGGGAGGCGGCGCTGGTCAACACCCTCTCGCCCGGCGACCGGGTGCTCGCGTTCGACACCGGCCACTTCGCCGGCCTCTGGTCCCAGATGGCACGGACCCTCGGCCTGGAGGTCGAGCTGGTGCGGGGCAGCTGGCGCCGGGGGGTGGACCCCGAGCGGGTCCAGCTGCGTCTCGCGGCCGACCACGACCGGTCGATCCGGGCGCTGATGGTGGTCCACAACGAGACCTCGACCGGGGTCACCAGCGACATCCGGACCATCCGGGCTGCCGTCGACGCCGCCGGGCACCCGGCGCTGCTGCTGGTCGACACCGTCTCCTCGCTCGCCTCGATGGACTACCGGCACGACGAGTGGGGCGTGGACGTGACCGTCGCCTGCTCCCAGAAGGGACTGATGCTCCCGCCCGGCCTGGGCTTCAACGCGCTCGGCGAGCGGGCGCTGGCCGCCGCCGGTGACGCCGGCCTGGGCCGGTCGTACTGGGACTGGCGGGCGATGCTGGCGGCCAACGCCGACGGGCGCTTCCCCTACACGCCGCCAACGAATCTGCTCTACGGGCTGCGCGAGGCGCTGGCCATGCTCGCCGAGGAGGGCCTGGAGAACGTGTTCGCCCGGCACCGCCGCCACGCCGAGGCGACCCGCCTGGCCGTGCGCGCCTGGGGGCTCGAGGTCCTGTGCCAGGACCCGGCCGGGTACTCGAGCTCGTTGACGGCCGTGCTGGTCGGTGGCGACGACGACGCCGACCGGGTCAGGCGGGTGGCGCTGGAGCGCTACGACCTGTCGCTCGGGGCCGGCCTCGGCCGGCTCGCGGGCCGCGTGTTCCGCATCGGCCACCTGGGGTCGCTCAACGACCGGATGCTGGCCGGCACGCTCTGCGGGGTGGAGCTGAGCCTGGCCCGTGGCGGCGTGGGCACCGGCCGCGGCGGCGTCGAGGCCGCGCTCGACCACCTGCGCGGCGACTGAGGCGGGGCCGCTCATGCCAGCCGCCGCTCGGCCCAGGCCGCCGACGCCAGCAGGCGGGCGTCGCCGCCGGGCCGGCCGACGAGCTGGACGCCGACCGGCAGGCCGGCCTCGCCGCTGCCGGTCGGCAGGTGCACGCAGGGGGCGCCGAGCAGGGTCCAGGTCCGGTTGAAG
>DASZON010000271.1:0-6147 GCA_035550755.1 Actinomycetota bacterium
CATGGCCCTGGCCGACCGGCTGGTGGTCCTGGAGGAGGGCAAGGTCACCCAGACCGGCACGTCGGCCGAGATCAGCGAGCACCCACGCTCCCGCTATGTCGCCGAGCTGGTCGGCGTGAACCTGTTCCGCGGGCTGGCCGATGGCCATACGGTCCGGCTGGCCGGCGGCACCCTGGTGGTCGCCGACGAGCATCACGGCGAGGTGTTCGCCGCCGTGCACCCTCACGCCGTCGCGCTGCACCGTCGCGTCCCCGAGGGCACCCCCCGCAACGTGTGGGCCGGCACCGCCGATGCCATGGAGGTGGTGGGCGACCGGGTCCGTGTCCAGGTGACCGGTCCCGTCCCGGTCGTGGCCGAGGTCACCCCCGCGGCCGCCGGCGAGCTCCGGCTGGCCGACGGCGGCCCGGTGTGGGCCAGCGTCAAGGCCACCGAGGTGACCGTCTACCCCGCCTGACCCATTCGGTCCGGCCAGCAGCCCGCTCGGACGAGGGCGGATACACTCGGCCGCCGTGCCGACACCTCCACCCTTGGGAGTCACCATGCAGCTCAGCGCCCGCAACCAGCTCACCGGTACCGTCCGCAGCGTGGAGCTCGGCGCGGTGATGGCCGAGGTCGTGGTGGACGTCGACGGCCAGCAGATCGTCTCGGCGATCACCCGCTCCTCGGCCGAGCGCCTCGGCCTGACCGAGGGCCAGCAGGTCACCGTCTTCATCAAGGCCACCGAGGTCCTGCTCGGGGTCGAGTAGCCGGCGATCATCACAAAGGCCGGTCGGGTCGCCGCGTCTCTGTTGTCAGGTCCTCGACCAGCAGCAGGGTCGCGCCCAGGTCGCGGAGCCGGGCCAGGAGGCCGAACAGGGCCGCCTGGTCGACCAGCGGGCCGACCAGCTCGGTGGTGCCGTCGTCGGCCTGGACGACGGTGAGGCCGTCGAACCAGGCCGACCAGGCGGGGCCGAGGTGACCGCGGATGCGGATGCGGTAGCGGGCGGGCGGTTGCGCCGGTGCGCTCATGGCGTGGACACCCGGATCCCTCCCTGGTCTTGGTGAGCGTCTGGCCGCAGTCTGGCCGGCTGGCGGGGCGGGCACGTCCACCGGAGGGTGGAGAAGCGGGTGGAACCCCCGCCGGGGTCAGTCCAGCAGCCCGAGGGCGCGGGCGCGGGCCACCGCCTGGGTGCGGCTGTGCACGCCCAGCTTGCTGTACAGGTGGACCAGGTGGGTCTTGACCGTGCTCTGCTCCACGAACAGCTCGGCCGCCATCTCGGCGTTGGAGCGCCCTGCCGCCAGCAGCCGCAGCACCCTGCGCTCCTGCTCGGTCAACGGCTCGATCAGCCGGGTCCGGTGCGGCCCCGCCTCCTGGCCGGGGAAGCCGGCGAGCAGGGTGCCCAGGAAGGCCGGTGACGCGCCGCCGGCCGGCCGGCGGCGGTCCCGCGCCGCCACGCGCAGGTCGGCGAGGAGCGCGGCCATGGGCGCACCCTCGTCGAGGAACGGGCGGCGGGTGCCCTCGGGCTCGGCGTGGGCGGCCGCCGTCCCGAGCCACCCGAGCGCCGCGTCGCGGTCGCCCTTGGCGTCGGCGAGCAGTGCCCGCAGGATCAGGACCCGGAGCCGCAGCCAGCCGATCCTCCGGCCCTCGGCCAGCTCCCAGGCGGCCTCCAGGTGCCGCTCGGCCTGCCCGAGCAGGTCCTGGTCGCCGGTGGCCCTTGCCTGGGCGACCAGGACCTGCGCCGGGGTGACGCCGGCGGCCTCGACGCCGGCGGCGCCGAACCGGAGCGCGTCCGCCACCGCCATCGGCTCGACCGGGCCGGCCCAGGCGACGGCGGACGCCCAGGCGGCCGCGGCGGCTCCGTCACCCAGGGCCAGGCGCACCCGGGCCTCGGCCGCCTCCAGCAGCTGGGCCACCATCGCGTACGGCCCGTGCTCGACGAGGGGCCGGACCTCGGCCAGCACGGCTCCCGCCGCGGCTGCGTCGCCCTCGGCCAGATGCAGCCGGACCACGGGAAGGCTCGCGAGCAGCACCAGCGGCGGAGCGTTCCCGAACTCGCGCGGGGCGGCCAGCCCCTCGGTCGCCAACGGCCTCGCCGCCGCCAGGTCGTCCTCGTCGAGCAGCAGCTCGGCCAGCACCGTCCGCAGCCGCCCGGCGGTCGAGGGCACGACCTGGTCGCTGGCCCAGGCCAGGGCCGCGCGGCCGGTGGCCAGCGCCAGCCGGCGCGCGCCACGGAGCCGCTGGACGTTGACCTGCTGGGTGGTCGCGGTCAGGCCGCCCTGGACCAGCCCGGCCGCCCGCGCCCCCACCGCGACCTCCGCGAACGCCCGTTCGGCCCGGTCGAGCTGGCCCAGCGCGAGCGCGGCCTGCCCGAGGCTGATGCCGGCGATGCCGCGGTAGGGCACCTCGTCGGGTGGGAGGTCGGCCAGCGCCCGCTCCGCCCAGGCGACGGCATGGTCCGGCGCCGTGTCCGGCACCACCGTGGCCAGGTAGGCGCGCGCGGCCGCGACCGCGCCACGTGCGGGGCGGCTGTCGTCGCCGGCTGCGGGGAGCGCGCGTGCGGCCGCGTCGATCCAGGCCGCGGCCGGTTCCAGCTCGACACGGTGGAGCAGGAGCCAGGCCTGGCCGAGGCAGAGCACTGGCCGGGCCCGCAGGACCGGCTCGGGCAGTGCCGCCAGCCAGGCCGCCAGCGTCTGGTGGATGCTCATGGTGGCGAACAGCGACGGCGTCAGCGCCTCGATCCAGGTCGCCGCGTCCTCGGCGGCGTCGCCGGCCAGCGCGTGGCCGATCGCCTCCGGTAGCAGCCCTTCCCGGCCGAACCAGCCGCTGGCCCGCCGGTGGAGGGCGGCGGCCGCCTCGGGACCGGCCTCGCGGGCCAGCCGGGCCCGCAGGGCGTCGGCCAGCAGGTGGTGGTAGCGGTACCACATCCGCTCGTCGTCCAGCGGCACCAGGAGCAGGTTGGCCCGCTCCAGCTCCTCGAGGACCTCCTGGCTGCCGCCGCCGTCGGCGGCCAGCAGGGCGTCGCACAGCGGGGCGCAGAGCCGGTCGAGGACGGCGGTGGCCAGCAGGAACCGTCGCGTCGGCGCCGGCTGGCGCTCCAGCACCTCGGCCATGAGGTAGTCGGCCACCAGCCGGTGCTCGCCGGTGAAGGCGGCCACGAACGCCGCCGGGTCGGGCCGGTCGCGCAGGGCCAGCCCGGCCAGCTGCAGCCCGGCGGCCCAGCCCTCGGTGCGGTCGACCAGCGCCGCCACCTGCGTCTCGGCCAGCCCAAGCCCCATGCCCGGGCCCAGGAAGGCGGCCGCCTCCTCGACGCTGAAGGCCAGGTCGGCCGCCCGCACCTCGGTGAGCTGGTTGCCGGCGCGAAGCTGCGGCAGGGGCAGGGGCGGGTCCTCGCGGCTGGCGACCACCAGGTACATGGTCGGCGGCAGGTGGTCGACCAGGAAGGCGACCGCGGCGTGGACGGCCGGGGCGCGCACGAGATGGTAGTCGTCCAGGACGAGCAGGCCGGGCGCCGGCAGGGCGACGAGGTCGTTGACCAGGCCGGCCAGCACCACCTCGGGGGGCGGCGACTGGGGGGCGTCGAGCCAGGCCAGCGCCCCCCGGCCGCAGTCGGGGGCGATCGTCTGCAGGGCGGCGACCAGGTACCGCAGGACCTGGGCGACGTCCTGGTCGCGCTCGTCGAGGGTGACCCAGGCGACCGGGCGGTCCACCTGGGCCAGCCAGGCGGCCAGCAGGCTGGTCTTGCCGGCCCCGGCCGGCGCCGACAGCAGCGAGCACCGGCCCACGTCGAGGCCGGCGTCGAGGCGGGCGAGCAGCCGCGGCCGGGGGACCAGGTCGCGGCGGGGCCGGGGCACGAACAGCTTGGTCGCCAGCAGGGGCAGGCCACCCGCCGGCCTGGCGGTGCCGGTGACCCGCCCGGCCAGGGTGGCGGCCGCCTCGGCCAGGCGCTCGCGGCTGAGGTCCTCGGCCCGGCCCAGGTACAGCTTGTGCTGGCGGCCCGCGGCCGTGCGGTAGGCGACCCAGTAGGCGCCGCCGCGCTGGCGGCGCTCCTTGCGGGCGGTGTAGGTCCCCGCCGGCGACCGGAACGAGAAGGAGCGGGTGGCGTCGTCGGCCAGCCAGGCGAACCAGGCCGGCGAGCCGACGGCCACCCCGGCGGTCCCGCCGGCCACGGCCCCCTGGAGCCGCCCGTCCGCCACCGAGGGGATCTGCGCCATCTCCCCATCCGATCCGCGCCCGGCACCCAACGTACCCAACAGCCTCCTCATGCTCGACGGTTTGGCGGCACCAAGGCAAGGGGCGGACGTCCGGCCAGCCTCCGAGCGGCACCCGGCGGTAGAGTCTTGGCCAGGGGACTGCCATGGCCATCGATCCCAAGCTGCCCATACCGGTCTACTTCCAGCTCAAGACGCTGCTGCTCGAGGAGATCCTGGAGGGCCGCTACGGGCCCGACGGGCGGCTTCCCACCGAGCACCAGCTGTGCGAGTGGCACGGGATCAGCCGGACGCCGGTGACCCGGGCGCTGTCCGAGCTGGCCAGCGAGGGGGTGGTCATCCGGCACCGGCGGCGGGGGACGTTCGTGAACCCGCACTGGCTGCACGGGCACCGCGGCGGCCCGGAGCTGCGGGTGATCGTGCCCGAGGGGCCCTGGGAGGGGCTGATCCGGCGGGCCGCCCCCGCCGACACCAGGTTCAGCGTGGCCACGGTCGAGCTGCACGAGCTCCACCAGGCCCTGACCCACGCGGTGGCCGAGGGGCTCGGTCCCGACCTGGCCGTGCTCGACTCGGTGTGGGTGCCCGAGTTCACCGCCTCCGGGTTCCTGGCCCCGCTGGAGGAGCTCGACCAGGGCTGGGTCACCGGGGAGTACCAGGACGACTTCCTGACGCCGCTGCTCCTGACCGGCCAGAGCCAGGGCCGGACGTTCGCGGTCCACTCCGAGGCTGACGTCGCCGGCATGTGGTACCGGCGGGCCGCCCTGGAGGCGCTCGGGCTGGGCCCGCCGGCGACCTGGGCCGAGCTCCGGGCCGTCGGCCTCGCCCTGGCCGGGACCGGCGGGCCCGACGGCCACCACCCGGTGGTGCTGCCCGGCGGGTCCAAGGCGGGGGAGGCGGCCACCTATGTCCTGCTGGCCCTGCTGGCGTCCAACGGGGCGGCGGTGCTCGAGGACGACCTGGTCACCCTCGACGGGCCGGCCTCCATCGAGGCCCTCCAGCTCCTGCGCGAGCTGGTGGTGGACGGGGTGGTGCCGGTCGAGGCGGTGGCCTTCGAGTGGGACCGGCCGATCCGGCTGCTGGCCCACGGCTCGGCGGCCATCTGCTTCGGCGGCAGCTACGAGGGGCCGCGCCTGGCCAAGGCGGCCGGCCTGCCACTGTCGGAGCTGTGGGACCACTTCGGGTTCGCCCCCATCCCCGCCGGCCCCCGGGGGGCGCCGGCCACCCTGGCCGGCGGCATGGTGTACGGCATCTTCCGCCAGGCCACCCACCCCAAGCTGGCCATGCGGCTCCTGGAGGCGGTGACCTCGGCCGAGGCCCTGGCCCGCATGTCCCGGGCCACCGGCCAGATCCCTCCCCGGCGCTCGGCCGTCGCCCAGGTCGCCGGCGACTCGCCGCTGCTGGCCAGCACCGCCGAGCTCCTCCAGCACGCGGCCGTGCGGCCGGCCACCCCGGCCTACGCCCGGGTGTCGGTGCAGCTCCAGGCCATGCTGGAGGCGGTCCTGACCGGGCGGCTGGAGCCGCCGGCCGCCGTCGCCCGGGCCGCCGAGCTCGTCGGCGCCGTCACCGGCCTCCCACTCCGCGGCCTCGGACCGCTCCAGGGCTTTGTCACTGGTCAGTAGCAAATAGGCGTCGACTCGCCTTGACGGGCCCTGTTCCGGCGATGTTTGCTACTGCGGTGTAGCAAATGACCGGGAGCGGTCCGACCGAGGAGCACCTGATGAGGATCTACGCGCAGCGCCGGCTCCTGACCGGCTTCGCCATCCTCACGTCCCTGGCGTTGCTGGTGGGCGCCTGCGGCGGCGACGACAAGGGCGGGGAGGCGACGCCGGCCCAGGGCGAGGCGTCCGGCGAGATCCGGGTGGTGTCGAACTGGACCGGCTCCGAGGGTGAGGCGTTCCAGGCGGTCATCGACGCCTTCCACCAGAAGAACCCCAAGGTCACGGTGAAGGTCGAGCAGGT
>DASZON010000272.1:0-3593 GCA_035550755.1 Actinomycetota bacterium
GGGGGCGGAGGCGCTGGCCCGCTGGCAGCATCCGACCCGGGGGCTGGTCCCGCCGACCGAGTTCATCCCCCTGGCCGAGGCGTCGGGGCTGATCCGCCCGCTGGGGGCGTGGGTGCTGCGCGAGGCCTGCCGGCAGGCCGCGCACTGGCAACGGGCCAACGACCAGCGGGGCCGGCCGTTCACCCTCAGCGTCAACCTGTCGGGCCGGCAGCTCCAGCACGCCCAGGTGGTCGACGACGTGGCCGCCGCCCTGGGCGAGAGCGGCCTGCCCCCTGACGCCCTCGTCCTGGAGATGACCGAGAGCGTGCTGCTCGACGACAGCGAGACCGTCCTGGCCATCCTGCGCCAGCTGAAGGCGCTCGGGGCGCGGCTGGCCATCGACGACTTCGGCACCGGCTACTCGTCCCTCAGCTACCTGCACCGCTTCCCGGTCGACATCCTCAAGATCGACCGGTCGTTCGTGGAGCGGCTCAACCGCACCTTCGACAACGCCGAGCTCGCCTGGACGGTGGTCCGCCTCGGCCAGAGCCTCCAGCTCCAGACGGTCGCCGAGGGGGTCGAGGACTCGGCCCAGTTCCTGGCCCTGCGCCGCATGGGCTGCGACGTCGGCCAGGGCTTCTATTTCGGCCGCCCGATGGAGGCCGGCGACATGGACCGCCTGGTCGGCGACGAGCTCACCGCGGCGCGCGGCGGCTTGACGCCCCGCTGACGACGCCGGCCCGGGCCGTCACTCGGGGACGACGGTGACCACGCCGGCATGGCGGGCGTGCTCGGCGGCGAAGACGGCCAGGTGGGCGGAGAGGGACTCGCGGGGGCCGGAGAGGACCAGGGAGCGGTCGCCGGTGGCGACGGCTCGGACGAAGGCGTCCATCAGGCCCCAGTCGCCGCCGCCGTGGCCGCCGCCGGCGGTGGCGTCGCCGGGCGGGCTGGCGGAGAGGACCTCGCCGGTCCGGGTGAGGAAGTCGAAGACGCGGACCCGCTCGCCGTCGCCCTCCAGCTCCCCGTGGGTGCCGAACAGCCGGGTGCGGCGGTGGCCGCCGGCGTTGAACCCGGTCATGGTGAAGGTGCCGGTGGCCCCGCCGTCGAACTCCATGGCCACCACCTGGTGGTCGACCACGTCGTTGTCGGTGCCGTAGACGCAGCGCCCGTAGGGGCCGTGGCGGAGGGCGGCCAGCAGGTCGGCCTCGGTGTAGTCGTCGACCACGGCGTCAAGGGGCCAGCCGCCGCCGCGTTCGGCCAGGCAGCGGGTGTAGTAGCGGACGGCCGAGTACGGGCAGGCCGGCTCGACCCCGCAGTCCAGGCAGCGGTCGGCGGCCCCGTCCGGGCGGTGCTGGGGCGTGAAGTGGGCCAGCCCGCCGAAGCTGGACACCCGCCGGATCGGCCGCCCGACCACGTACTGCAGCCAGTCCAGGTCGTGGCAGGACTTGGCCAGGAGCATGGAGCTGGCCGCCTGCTCGCGCCGCCAGGGGCCGCGCACGTAGGAGTGGGCCTGGTGGAGGAACCCGACCGGCTCCAGGTGCTGGGCCGACACGACCCGGCCGAGGCGGCCGGCGTCGACCATCCGTTTCACCAGGGTGGTGTAGGGGGTGTAGCGCAGCACGTGGCCGACCGACAGGATCACCCCGGCCCGCTCCACGGCCTCGACGATGCGCCGGCAGCCGGCCTCGGTGGTGGCCATCGGCTTCTCCAGGAGCACGTGGTAGCCGGCCTCGGCCAGGGCGACGGCCGGCTCGACGTGCATCGCGTCCTGGGTGCAGACCAGGACGGCGTCGGCGATCCGCCCCCGGCCGGCCAGCTCCCGCCAGTCGGCGAAGGCGGCCCCGGCGGGCAGGCGGTGGCGGGCCGCGAACCGGGCCCGGCGGGGCTCGCGGGGCTCGCTGACCGCCACCACCCGGGCCCGGTCGGGGTTGGCCAGGGCCCATTCGCCGTGGGTGGTGCCGCGGTTGCCGGCGCCGACGACGACCAGGGTGACCGGGGCCATGGCGGGCGCGGTCAGGGCCCGGCCGGGCCGGGCAGGGCCTCGAGGTCGGCCGCGGTGGGCAGGGACGCCTGGGCGCCGGGTCGCAGGCAGGCCGCGGCCGCGACCCGGACCGCCCGGCGGGCCGCCTCCGGGAGGCCGGCCCCGCCGGCCAGGGCGTCGGCCAGCCCGCCGCAGAAGGCGTCGCCGGCGGCGGTGGTGTCGACCGGCCGGACCGGCAGGGCGGGGACGTGGAGCGCCCGGCCGTCCTCCACCACCAGGGCGCCGTCGGCGCCGAGGGTGACCACCACCGCGCCGGCGGGGAGCCGGCCGGCCAGCTCGGCGGCGTCCTCGACCGTGCCCGGCACCTGGGCGCCGGCCAGCTGGGCCAGCTCGACCCGGTTGGGGACGAGCACGTCGACCTCGGCCAGGAGGTCCGGGGGGAGGTCGCGGACCGGGGCCGGGTTGAGCACCACCCGGCCTCCGGAGGCGGTGGCGGCGGCCGCCACCGCCTCCAGGGGGACCTCGAGCTGGAGCAGGGTGACCGCGGCCGCTGCCAGGGCCGGTCGGGCGCCGGCGACGTCGCCGGCGGTCAGGCGGGCGTTGGCCCCGGGACTGACCACGATCTGGTTCTCGCCGTCGCCGCCCACGGTGATGAAGGCGGTGCCGCTGGGGACGCCGCCGACCACCCGGACCCGGGCGGTGTCGACGCCGGCGCCGGCCAGCGACCCCAGCAGCTCGCGGCCGGCGGCGTCGTCGCCGACGCAGCCGACCATGGCCACCCGGCGGCCCAGCCGGGCCGCGGCCACCGCCTGGTTGGCCCCCTTGCCGCCGGGGTTGCGGAACACGTCCTCGCCGCCGACCGTCTCCCCGGGACCGGGCAGCCGGGCCACCCGCACCACCAGGTCGAGGTTGAGGCTGCCGACCACCGCGACCCCCGGGGCGGCGTCCTGGCCGGTCACCACGCCAGCTCCACAGCTCCCTCCCGCAGGTACGGCGGCATGGTATCGGGGGTGTGGGTCAGGCGGCGTCGGCCATGGCCGTGATGGCCAGGCGGGGGCGGCGGCGGACGGTGCGGGCCAGCAGCAGCCGGGCGCCGCGGACCTGGGCGCGGTCGCGCAGCCGCCAGGTGCCGTCCTCCCAGCGGGCCAGGCCCTCGCGCTCGAGGCGGCGGGCGGCCACGGCGGCGTGCTTGCAGGGCACGGGCAGGGTCGTCCGGTAGGTGCCCGAGCGGCAGCTGCAGCCGAACCGCAGCACCCCGTCGGTGATGCCGCGCAGGTCGACCCGGTAGCTGCCGGGGTGCGACTCGGACTTCACCAGTACCGAGCCGTCGGGCAGCACCCGGGCGTTGTGACCCTCCTCGACGGCACGGACCTCGGCGGCGAGCCCGTACAGCGAGCGTCGCCCAGTGGTTTCAAGCAGTTCTCCCATGTCTTCTGCAACGCCCCTCCGCGCGACCATATTCCCTGGTCAGACCCGTTCCGACGGCCGCACCGAGACGCCAAGGGCGAGGGTGGCGACGCCGATCCCGGCCAGCACCAGGAACGGCACCCGGTAGTTGCCGACGGCGTCGTAGAGGGCGCCGGCGAGGACCGGCCCGGTGGCGGCGAGCAGGTAGCCGACGAGCAGGGCCATG
>DASZON010000273.1:0-5855 GCA_035550755.1 Actinomycetota bacterium
TCGCGGGCTGGGCGGTGGCTGCTGTGAACATCGGGGGCTCCTTCCGCTAGACTTACGATGTAAGGTAACCATACACCGTAAGGTTGTCAACCCCCGACGGAGGCGCGAGATGGCGGCACTCCGGACCCCGCTGACCAGCGAGCGGGTCCTGCAGGCGGCGATGGCCCTGGCCGACCGCGAGGGCGTCGAGTCGCTCAGCATGCGCCGGCTGGCCAGGGAGCTCGGGGTCGAGGCCATGTCCCTCTACCACCACGTGGCCGGCAAGCAGGCCCTCCTGGACGGCATGGTCGACCTCGTCTTCGGCGAGATCGAGCTGCCGGCGGCCGACGGCGACTGGAAGGAGGCCATGCGCCGGCGGGCCGTCTCGGCCCGCGAGGTGCTGGCCCGCCACCCCTGGGCGATCAACCTGATGGAGTCCCGCCGCACCCCCGGCCCGGCCAACCTCCGCCACCACGACGCGGTCATCGGCTGCCTGCGCCAGGCCGGCTTCCCGGTCGCCCTCACCGCCCACGCCTACTCCATCCTGGACGCCTACGTCTACGGCTTCGCCGTCCAGGAGGCCAGCCTCCCGTTCGACACCCCGGAGGAGACGGCCGAGCTGGCCTCCGAGATGATGGAGGCGTTCCCGGTCGACGCCTATCCGCACCTGACCGAGTTCGCCGTCCAGCACGTCCTCCAGCCCGGCTACGACTACGGCGACGAGTACCAGTTCGGCCTGGAGCTGATCCTGGACGGCCTGGAGCGGCTGGCGCGGGCGTAGCGGGCGGCCAGCCTGGCCAGGGCCTCGGCCAGCTCGGGGGCGTCGAGGATGTCGAAGTCCACGTCGAGCAGACCGAGGTAGAGGGCGAGGGTGGCGGGATCGTCGGCGCCGGCGGTGGCGATGCAGGTGCGGTCGTCGACCGGCTCCAGCTCGACCGCCGGGGGCAGCCGGCCGGCCAGCGACGACGCCGGGGCGTGGAGCAGGACCCGCGCCCGGTAGCCCCAGGTGGCCTGGCCCACGCTCCTCTCCACGTAGGCGGTGACGTCGCCGCCCGGGACCCGGCGGGGGGTGAACCGCGGCCCGGCGGGGGTGCGCGGGCGCAGGCGGTCGACCCGGAAGGTGCGCCAGTCCCGGCGGTCGGCGTCGTAGGCGACCAGGTACCAGCGCCGGCCCCACGACACCATCCGGTGCGGTTCGACGTCGCGGACGCTGGCCGACCCGTCGTGGCGGCGGTAGTCGAACCGCAGCCGCTGGCGGTCCCGGATGGCGGCGGCGATCGCGGTCAGCACCTCGGCGTCCACGGTGGGCCCGCCGGTCTGGACGGCGGCCATGGCGCTGTGCAGGGCGTTGACCCGGTGGCGGAGCCGCGAGGGGAGCACCTGCTCCAGCTTGACCAGGGCCCGCAGCGAGGTCTCCTCGATCCCGGCCACGGCCCCGCCGGCGGCCGTGCGCAGGCCCACCGCCACCGCGACCGCCTCCTCGTCGTCGAGCAGCAGCGGCGGCAGCGCCGCCCCCGCGCCCAGCCGGTAGCCGCCGCCCACCCCTGGGCTGGCATGGACCGGGTAGCCGAGGCGGCGCAGCCGCTCGACGTCGTTGCGGACCGTCCGGCCGCTGACCTGCAACCGCTCGGCCAGCTCAGACCCGGTCCAGTCGGACCGGGTCTGGAGCAGGCTCAGCAGCTTCAGCAGCCGCTCGGAGGTGTCCATGTGGATGCCAAGTCTGCCACCATTCGCGGAACGAATCCTTCCGTGATTGCCGGTAGGGTCTGCGGCATCGACCCCGACCGAGGAGGCAGCCCGTGCCCGTAGACGCCGAGATCCGGCCGTTCCGCATCGACATCCCCGACGCCGAACTGGACGACCTGCGCGACCGGCTGGCCCGCACCCGCTGGCCCGAGGGGCCGGACGGCGACGACTGGCGCGCCGGGGTCCCGGTCGGCTACCTCCGGGGGCTGGCCGACCACTGGCGGACCGGGTTCGACTGGCGGGCCCAGGAGGCCCGGCTCAACGCCCTGCCCCAGTTCACCACCGGGATCGACGGGCTGCCGATCCATTTCCTGCACCTGCGCTCGCCCGAGGCTGACGCCCTGCCCCTGCTCATCAGCCACGGCTACCCGAGCTCGGTCGTCGAGTTCCTCGAGGTGGCCGGCCCCCTGTCCGATCCCCGGGCCCACGGCGGCGAGGCGGCCGACGCCTTCCACCTGGTGATCCCGTCCCTGCCCGGGTTCGGGTTCTCGACGCCGGTCCGCGAGCCCGGCTGGGACCTGGCCCGGACCACGGCGGCGTTCGCCGAGCTGATGGCCCGGCTCGGCTACGACCGCTACGGCGTCCACGGCGGCGACATCGGCGCCGGGATCTCGGGCATGCTCGGCGCCACCCAGGCCGGCCACGTCGCCGGGGTCCACAGCACCAGCGACGCCATGGGCGTGGCCGTGGGGGAGCAGTTCGGCTACCCGATCCCCGACGACCTCAGCCCGGCCGACCTCGCCCGGGTCGAGGCGCAGCGGCGCAAGTGGGCCGACATGAAGGGCTATCTCGACATCATGTCGACCCGGCCCCGGACCCTCGCCTACAGCCTCACCGACTCGCCCGCCGGCCAGCTGGCCTGGATCGCCCAGAGCTTCAAGGAGTGGACCGCGGCCGCCGCCGACCTCCCCGAGGACGCCGTCGACCGCGACCTGCTGCTGGCCAACGTCAGCATCTACTGGTTCACCCGGAGCGGCGCCTCGGCGGCCCGCTTCATCTACGAGACCGCCCACGCGGTCCCGTGGGGCACCGGTGACCAGGACGAGGCCGGCGACGGGCCGGCCGCCGTCGCCTGGGACGCCCCGGCCGTGCCCCAGGGCCTGGCCGTGTTCGGCGGCGACGACCTGCTCCGCAAGGTCCTCGACCCCGACCACAGGATCGGCCACTGGACCGAGTACGACCGCGGCGGCCACTTCGCCGCCCTGGAGGTCCCCGACCTGCTCGTCGAGGACCTGCGCACCTTCTTCCGCCCGCTGCGGTGACCTCGGAGCCGACCCGGCCGCCTGGTCGCCGAAGGGGTTGACCGTTCCACCAGGCGGGGAGCATACTCGTTGCACAGGTGCTGAAAGGTTTCTGCAGGGGTGATGCCATGCCCGGCAGGGTGCGGATCTCGGACGTGGCGTCGGCCGCGGGAGTCTCGATCGCGACGGTCTCGGCTTCGCTGAACGAGGTCGAGTCGGCGCGGATCAGCGCCGACACCCGGGCGCGGGTCCGCGAGGTCGCCGAGCGGCTCGGCTACGTCCCCAACCGCCTCGCCCAGGGCCTGCGGGCCCAGCGCTCGGGGACGATCGGGTTCGTGGGCGACCGGGTGGCGACCACCCCGTACGCGGTCGGGATGATCCTGGGGGCGCTGGAGGCGGCGCGGGCCGCCGACCGGGTGGTGCTGCTGGTGAACAGCGGAGACCACCGCGACCTGGAGGCGCGCGAGTTCGAGACCCTGCTCCAGCACCAGGTGGACGGGCTGCTGTACGCCACCATGTTCCACCGCACGGTCGAGGTCCCGGCCCTGCTCGGCGACACCCCGGTGGTGCTGGTCGATGCCGAGTCGGACGACCCGGCCATCTCCTCGGCCGTCCCCGACGAGGTCGGCGGGGCGATGACCGCGGTCGGCGAGCTGGCCGCCCAGGGCCACCGCCGGATCGCCTTCATCAACAACGCCGAGCCGACCCAGGCCGCCACCGGGCGGCTGGAGGGCTACCGGCGCGCCCTCGAGGAGGCGGGAATCGAGGCCGACCCGGCCCTGGTCGTCACCGTCACCGACATCGGCCCCGAGGGCGGCTACAAGGCGGCCCGCCAGCTCCTGGCCCGGCCAGGTCGGCCCACGGCCGTGTTCTGCTTCCGCGACCTGATGGCCATGGGGGTCTACCGGGCGGCCCAGGAGGCCGGGCTGGAGATCCCCCGGGACCTGTCGGTCGTCGGCTTCGACGACATGGAGGGGGTCGCCTCCGGGTTGTTCCCCGGGCTGACCACGGTCGCCCTGCCCCACTACGAGATGGGCGCCTGGGGCGTGGAGCACCTGCTGGCCCTGATCGACGACCCGACGAGGAGAGAGGCGGAACAGGTGAAGCTGCCCGGGCAGCTGATTCGCCGGAGATCGGTCGCCCCGCCGCCCAGCGAAGCACCCTGAGTGGCGGGGGCCGTGGAGCGGAGGAACCTATCGTGAGGATGAGCGATGCTCCGGCTCGATGACGCCTGGTTGTGGGACTTCTGGCTCGCCGACGACGGCGACCGGTACCACCTGTTCTTCCTGTTCGCCGCCCGGGCCCTTGAGGACGAGAGCCGCCGCCACGGCCAGGCCGCCATCGGCCATGCCGTGTCCGAGGACCTCTGGAACTGGGAGCGGGCGGGCGACGTGGTGGCCGCGTCCGGGGCGCCGGCGTTCGACGACATGGCCACCTGGACCGGCAGCGTCGTCCGGGATGGGGACGGTCGCTGGTGGCTGTTCTACACCGGCGTGACCATGGTCGGCGGCAGGTTCCTCCAGACCATCGGCGCCGCCACCTCAACCGACCTCGAGACCTGGCACAAGGACCAGGCCTCGCCGCTGGTCACCGCCGACGACCGCTGGTACGAGCGGCTCGGCGGCGGCGCGTGGCACGAGGAGGCGTGGCGTGACCCCTGGGTGCTGCGGGACCCCGGCGGGGACGGCTGGCACATGCTCATCACCGCCCGGGCCAACCAGGGCCCGGACGACGACCGCGGGGTCATCGGGTCCGCGGTGTCGGCGGACCTGCACCGCTGGGAGGTGCGACCGCCGCTGAGCAAGCCGGGGTCGGGGTTCGGGCACATCGAATGCCCCCAGATCGCCACTGTGGAGGACCGGCAGGTCCTGCTGTTCAGCTGCCTCGATCCGCAGTTCTCGGAGGCGCGGCGGGCCACAGGGGCGACCGGGGGAATCCTGTACGTGCCCGTCGACTCGCCCACGGGACCGTTCGACATCGCGAGCGCCAACCCGTTGACCAGCGACGCCTTCTACTGCGGTCGGATCGTCCACGACCGCTCCGGGCAGCCGGTCCTGCTCGCGTTCCGCTACTACGACCAACACCGCCAGTTCCAGGGCGAGCTCTCGGACCCCATGCCGGTCGGCTGGGAAGACGGCGAGCTGAAGGCCCCCAGGGTGGCGGGGACGTGACCACGGGAGGGCCCAGGGTGTTCCGGAACTACGCCCGGTATCCGCCGCCCATGACCGTGGAAGACAGCTTGGCGGTGAGGCGCTGGTCGCCGTAGGACCGGCCGGCGGTGAGGTGGTAGCTGCCCGGCTCGACGGTCCAGGCTCGGGCGTCGACGTCCCAGTGGGCGAGGGCGCGGGCCGGGACGGGGACCTCCACCGTGACCTCCTGGCCGGGGCTGGCGGTGGCGGCGGCGAACCCGGCCAGCCAGCGGGTGGGCCGCTCGACCGTGCTGGCGGGGCGGGAGGCGTAGACCTGGACGACCTCCCGCCCCGGGCGGGGCCCGGTGTTGCGGACCCGGACGGTGACCACCGCGTCGCCCTCCGGGTCGACCCGGGGTGGCGTCGTGATGTCGAGGTACTCCCAGGTGGTGTAGCCAAGACCGTGGCCGAAGCAGAACGCGGGCTCGGTCCCGGCGCGGTCGTAGGCGCAGTTGCCGACATGAATTGACTCCGCATAGCGGAGCCGTCCGTCGACCGGCCGAGCCGAGGGGAGGTGCCGGTGCTCGGCCGCCGGCCAGACCGTCGGCAGCCGCCCGGCCGGCTCGCGGTGGCCACAGAGCACGTCGGCCAGGGCGTTGCCGAACTCCTGGCCCGGGAACCAGGCCACCAGCACCGCCGGGACGGCGTCGGCCCAGGGCAGCAGCACCGGGGCGCCGCTGTTGACGACCACGACCGTGCG
>DASZON010000274.1:0-2941 GCA_035550755.1 Actinomycetota bacterium
GATGGTGGTGTCGATCGCCGAGGGGGCCGGGTTGGAGTTGAAGTCGTAGAAGGCGACCCGGCCGGTGTTCTTGCCGCCCTGGTACATGCCGTCGCCGCCGACGAACAGGCCGCGGGCGGTGGCCTCCATGGCCTTGTTGCCCTCGAAGCTGTTGGAGCCGGGGTTCCACTCCAGGGCCTTGCCGTCGGCCGGGTTGAGGGCGCCGATGTGGTCGCGGCGGACCACGGCGTCGCCGAGCCCGTAGCCGGCCAGCCCCTGCCCGGTGCCGTAGCCGACGTTGTCGAGGCCCGGCCAGGGGTCGGGGGCGGTCGGCGACTCCTCGAAGCTGAAGTGCCCGCCGACGTAGACCGCCCGCTCGGTGATGGCCACCGAGTAGACGCTGTCGAAGTGCCGCGAGACCCACAGCGGCTGGACGTTGTCGTTGCCGGCCACCGGGAAGGCGACGGCGGTGTCGTTGATCGGCGGGCGGTCGCCGCCCGAGCCGCTGGAGACCACGAAGTACTGGTCGTTGGGGGCGATGTCGCCGGCGTAGATCCGCTGGATGCCGCCGACGAACTGGAGGTTGTCGTCCCACAGCCGGGTCCGCCATCCCAGCAGCTGGTTGGTCTGGGTGCTGATCAGGCCGACGCCGTAGCGGTCCTGGTTGGCGATCTTGCGGCCGGTGTGGACGACCAGCAGCTTGCTGTCGTCGTGGGTGAGCTTGAGCTGCTGGACGGTGAGCATGCCGTTGACGCCGATGCCGCCGGAGATGTCGTTGACGAACCCGGTCACGACCGCCCCGGTGGCGCCGTTCACCGCGACCAGGCCGACCCGGGCGGCGCCGTTCACGGTCTTGAAGTTGCCGCCCACGTACAGGGTGGTGTTGGTGGCGGCCAGGGCGGTGGCCTGGGCGCTGGCGTTGGCCGTGAAGCCGGCCACCGGGGCCCCGGTGGTCGGGTTGATGGAGGCGATCTTGCGCTTGGTGACGCCGTTGATGGTGTTGAAGGAGCCGGCCACGTACAGCTTGGTGCCGTCGGGCGAGGCCTCGACGGCGGTGACCCCGCCGCCGCCGAAGGTCGGCCGGAACCCGGTGTCGATCAGCCCCGTCTGGTAGTTGTAGGAGGCCAGGTACCGCTGGCTCACCAGGGCGGTGTTGGCCCCGGTGGTGTTCTGGAGCGAGGTGAACGTGCCGGCGATGAACACCCGCTGGCCCACGACCTCGATGTCCCAGATCTCGCCGTTGGGGATCCGGGGGGTGTTGGTCCGGGGGGTGCTCGGCACCAGGCCGGTGTGGCCGGGAGCCGGCTGCGCCGCCCCCGCCGGCGGCGCGGCAACGAACCCGAGGGCGAGGGTCGCGAGGACGATCGCGATCGCGGCCGCGACGGCGAGGGAACGGATGCTGCGGAGGCTGGCGCTTGGCACGTGGTCTCCCGGTGGACGGGCGAGTCTGCTGGTGGTCCACCGGATGCTAAGGAGGCCGGACCACACCGGGACCATGCAAGCAACGTAGTCGCGCTCAGGCATCGGCGGGGAAGGCGCGTGCCCTGCCGCTTATCTCCTCCTTATCCCGGTGGTTGCAGGCTCAACCACGTTTGGGCCGATTGCGCCGACACCGGGAGGGCCGATGTTGCCTCGCACGTCCGCACGCCGACTGCTCGTCCTCCTGGTGATGGCGGGGGTGGCCCTCGTCCCGGCGACCGCCGGGGCGGCCACCTTCCCCGACACCATCCGCCTGCCCGACGGCTGGCAGCCCGAGGGGATCGCCGCCGGGCGCGGCACCGCCCTGTACGTGGGGTCGATCCCGACCGGGGCGGTATGGAAGGGCGACGCCCGGACCGGCCAGGGCGACGTGCTGGTCGGTGGCCGGCCGGGCGCGCGCAGCGCCATCGGCATCAAGGTCGACCGGCGCAACCGCCTGTTCGTGGCCGGCGGGGCCACCGGCATGGCGTTCGTCTACGACGCCCGCACCGGCGCCGACCTCGCCAGCTACCAGCTCGCGACCCCGGGGGCGGCGACCTTCGTCAACGACGTGGTCGTGACCGACAACGCGGCCTGGTTCACCGACTCGTCGGCGGCGCAGCTCTACAAGCTGCCGCTCGGCCGCCATGGCCGCCTGCCGGCCCCGGACGAGGTCCGCACCCTGGCCCTGACCGGCGACTTCCAGCTCGGGGCGAGCCCGAACCTCAACGGGATCGTGGCCGCCAGGGGCGGCCGGACGCTGCTGTCGGTCCAGACCAGCACCGGCAAGCTGTTCCGGATCAACCCCCGCACCGGCGTGACCCGCCAGGTCGACCTCGGCCAGGCGACCCTGGAGAACGGCGACGGCATGCTGCTGGCCGGGCGGGTCCTGTTCGTGGTCCAGAACCGCAGCAACCAGATCGCCGTGGTCGTGCTCTCGAAGTCCCTGGACCGGGGGCGGGTGGTCAGCGCCATCACCGACGACGACTTCGACGTCCCGACCACCATCGCGTTCCAGGCCGGGCACCTCTACGCGGTCAACGCCCGCTTCGGCACCACCGACCCCCAGCCCGCCCGCTACGACATCGTCCGCGTGGGCTGACACCGTTCGGTGGGAATCGGGGACGGTCCAGCTGGATTCATTCGTCGGTGAGCAAGGAGCCCGGCCGGCGAAGGAGCGAGCAACGTGACCGTCACCAGGTTGGAGGTCCATCGCCCCCAGCAGGCACCGCGGCCCCGACCCCAGGAGCCGCAGCGGCCACGCGACCCACAGCGGCCACGCCAGCCCCGGCGGCCGCGGGAGGCCGCGGCCGCGCCGGAGGCGCCGGGCCGGCACATGAGCCGGACGGCCCGGCGGGCGGCGGCCGAGGACGCCAAGCTGCTGGCGGCCATCCGGATGCTGCTCTCCAACCCGTCGGTGTTCCCGCGGGTCTTCTACCTGGCCTTCGGGTTCTTCGCCATCACCTCGCTGGGGGCGGCCCTGGCCGGGCTGCTGCCGCTGCCC
>DASZON010000275.1:0-5679 GCA_035550755.1 Actinomycetota bacterium
GGGACCATCAGGCCCTCCTCGAACACGCTGGTGGCATGGGACGGCATCGACCCGGGCACGGCCCCGCCGATGTCGTCGTGGTGCCCGAACGCCTGCACGAACGCGACCACCCGGTCGGTGGCGAATACCGGCACGGTGACGCACAGGTCGGGCAGGTGCCCGATCCCGCCCTCGGACAGGTACACGTCGTTGTGGAAGAACACGTCCCCGGGCCGCATGGTGTGGAGCGGGAAATCCCGGACCACCGGATGGACCAGCGCCGAGTACGACCGCCCGGTCAGCTTCCGCAGCCGGGCGTCGTGGATCCCCGCCCGGAAGTCGTGGGCGTCCCGGATCATCGGCGACCGCGCCGTCCGCCCGATCGCCGTCTCCACCTCCCGCTCGATCGAGGCCAGGGTCCCCGCGACGATCTCGACGGTCACCGGGTCGGGCCCGGTCGGGCCGGGGGTGCCGGTGCTGGGGTCGGGCTCGTTCATGGCGTCTCCCGGCGGCTGACGACCAGGTTCCCGAACCGGTCGACCTCGGCCCGGAACCCGGGGGCGAGCGGCAGCGTGGCCCCGTACTCCTCCACCACCGCCGGCCCGTCGACCACACTTCCCGGCCCAAGATCGCCACGTCGATAGATCGCCGTATCGACAAATCCACGCGCAGGGTCGAAGCAGGTGGGCCGGGAGCCGGCGCGGGTGGGGCTGTGGACAGCGCGGGGCTCCCATCCGGGGGCAGGGGTGGGGCTGTGGACAGCGCCGAGCTCCGATCCGGGGGTTGGGCTACCCTCCCGTGCAGGGGCCCCATAGTCCGGCGGGTCGAGGTGAGGCACGCCCTTCTCGCCGTCGATCGGGGCCTTGTCGCCGTCGATCGGGGTCAGGGTGGGGCGGCGGATGGGGCCGATGCCGGTGACGCGGAGGTTGACCCACTCGACCTGCTGGGTCGGGTCGTCGCGGAAGCTGTAGCCGTAGAGGCGCTGGTGGGCGTCGTGGAAGGCGGCCACGGTGGCGTCGGTCAGGGCACGGTCCACGGGGCCGTCGGCGACCTGGACGCGGACCTCGAAGGCCTGGCCGAAGTAGCGCAGGTCGGCCGAGCGGCGGTAGCGGTGGGCGGGGCGGGCGAACCCCTCGGCGTCGAGGGAGCGGGCGGCACGGGCCTCCAGGTCGGCGAAGGTGGCGGCGACGGCGGCCACGTCCAGGTCGGCGTGGCGGGCGACCGCGGTCTGGACCTCGTCGTTGCGGACGTCCACCGTCAGCAGGCCGAACGCCGACAGGTTGCCGGGGTCGCGGGGGACGACGGCCGCGGGCAGGCCCAGCAGCTCCAGCAGGCGGCACACGGCCAGCGACCCCGACCCTCCGAAGCTGCAGAGGACGAAGTCGCGGAGGTCAAGGCCGCGCTGCACGGTCACCTGGCGCAGGGCGTTGGCCTGGTTCCAGGCGGCGATCTCCAGCACCCCGGCGGCCACCGACGGCAGGTCGAGGCCGAGCTTGGACCCCAGCGCCTCCAGCCCGGCCGCGGCCGCCGCCGGCTCCAGCGGCACCTCGCCGCCGAGCAGGTGGGGCGGGATCCGGCCGAGGACGAGGTTGGCGTCGGTGACCGTCGGCTCGGTGCCGCCCCGGCCGTAGCACATCGGCCCCGGGTCGGCCCCGGCCGAGCGTGGCCCGACCTTGAGGCCGCCCTCGCGCGACAGGTAGGCCACCGAGCCGCCGCCGGCACCGACGGTGACCACGTCGATCATGGGGATCTTGGAGGGGTAGGCGCCGACGCTGCCCTCGGTGGTGAGGGCCGGTTCGCCGTCCAGGACGACCCCGACGTCGGTCGAGGTGCCGCCCCCGTCCAGGGTCAGGACCCGGTCGAACCCGGCCGTCCGGGTCACCAGGGCCGCCCCGAGGGCTCCGGCCGCCGGCCCCGACAGCACGGTCGAGATCGGCTGGTGGACGACCTCGGCCGCCGACAGCACCCCGCCGTTGGACTTCATCACGTAGAACGGCGGCGGCCTGCCTGGGACCAGCTCGGCGAGGCGCCGGGCGATGGTGGCCACATACCGGCCGACCCGCGGCTTGACGGCGGCGTCGACCAGGGTGGTCATGGCCCGTTCGTACTCGCGGTACTCGCGCAGGACCTCGCTGGACAGCGACACCGCGGCCTCGGGGTGCTCGGAGGCCAGGACCTCGCGCATGCGCCGCTCGTGGGCCGGGTTGGCGTAGGCGTGCAGGAAGCAGACCCCGACGGCGGTGACCCGGCGGTCGCGGAGGAACCGGGCGGCCGCGCGGGCCCCGTCCTCGTCGAACGGGCGCAGCTCGGCGCCGGTGTGGTCGAGGCGGCCGCCGACGGTCCGGATCAGGTCGGGGGGGACGATCCGGGGCGGCTTGACCCAGAACCAGCTGTTGCCATAGCCGTCGGGAACGCTCTGGCGGGCGATCTCCAGCAGGGCCCCGAACCCCTCGGTGGTGACGAAGCCGAGGCGCCCGACCCGGCCCTCCAGCAGCTGGTTGGTGGCCACGGTGGTGCCGTGGCAGACGGCGCTGACCGCCTCCGGGCCGACGCCGAGGATGGCCAGGACCTTGGCGATCCCCTCGAGGAAGCCCTCGGCCGGGTCGGCCGGGGTCGACGGGGTCTTGGTGGCGACCAGCTCGCCGCTGTCCTCGTCGAAGGCGACCACGTCGGTGAACGTGCCGCCGGTGTCGACCCCGACCCGGATCCGGCGTGGCGCCATCTACCGCTCCGGCTCGCGATGCGGGAAGGGGCGCATCTCAGCGGCGGCGGGGCCGGGATCGGGCGGCCCGGCGGGCCAGGTAGCCGCCGACCAGGGCACCGAGGAGGGCGGCGGCGGCGCCGAGGACGACCCCGGCGGCGAACTCGGTCCCGGGGATCCCGGTGGTGGCGGGCCGCGCGGGCGCGCTGTACACGCGCGGCCCGGCCCCCCCGCCATCTGCCCGGGCCGCCGCCCCCGCAGCCCCGGGAGCCGAGGGAGGGGCGCCCTCCCCGGAACCTTTGTCCTCCACTCCCCCGCTGGCCAGGACCTGGTCGACCGCGTCGAAGAACTCCCCGGCGGTGCGTTTGGCGACGGTGGTGAGGAGGCGCTGGCCGACGCCGCCGAGCATGCCGCCGACGGTGGCGTCGGCGTTGTAGGTCAGCTCGGTGGTGCCGTCCTGGCCCGGGGAGAGCTCGACGACGACGTCGGCGGCGACCGTCCCGGGGGTGCCGGAGCCGCTGGCCCGGAGGACGAACCCGTTGGGGGCGCGGTGGTCGGTGAGGCGGACGTCGCCGGCGTAGGTGCCGCGGACCGAGGCGACGCCGGCGGTGACGGTCATGGCGTAGGCGTCCTCGCCGACCTCCTCCAGGCGTTCGCAGCCGGGGATGGTGCGGACCAGGACCCGGGGGTCGCGGAGGGTCTGGTAGACGGTCTCGACGGGAGCGTGCAGGGTGGCGGTGCCGGCGATCCTCATCGGTCCTCCTTCCGGGCGTGGCGTTCGCGCAGGGCCCACAGCTCCGACGGGGAGATCGGCATGCGGTCGACGAAGAACCCCTCGGCGTCGGAGATGGCCGCGGCCAGGACGGCGGCGGCCGGGATGGTGCCGGCCTCGCCGGCGCCCTTGATGCCGAGGGGGTTGAGGGGCGACGGGGTCTCCAGATGGTCGATCTCGACCTTGGGGACCTCGGAGGCGTACGGCATCAGGAAGTCCATGAACGAGGCGTTGAGCAGCTGGCCGTTGTCGTCGTAGACCATCCGCTCGTACAGGGCCCCGCCGACCCCCTGGGCGACCCCGCCGTGGATCTGGCCCTCGACGATCCGCGGGTTGATGAGCCGGCCGCAGTCGTGGACGACGCAGTAGCGCAGGATCCTGACCTCGGCCGTCTCCGGGTCGGTCTCGACCACGGCCGCGTGGGCGCCGTTGGCGAAGGTCGAGCGGACCGGCGAGTAGTAGTCGGTCGCCTCCAGCCCCGGCTCGTCGTCCTCGGCCACCGGCGGCGCGTCGTCGCCCTGGCCGACGGCGAACTGGGTGGCCAGCTGGGTCTGCTCGTCGAAGGCGTAGCGCAGCGGGTTGGAGAGCACGGCCACCGTGCGCAGGTCGATCTCGCGCTCCGGGGCGCCCTTGACCCTGACCATGCCGTCGGCGAGCTCGAGGTCGTCGGGGTCGGCCTCGAGGGCCTGGGCGGCGATCCGCAGCGCCTTGGCCCTGACCTTGCCGGCGGCCAGGCCGACGGCGTTGCCGCTCATCACCGCGGCCCGGCTGGCGAAGGTCCCCACGGCGTACTTGAAGCGGCGGGTGTCGCCGGTGACGACCGTGACCCGCTCCACCGGGACCCCGAGGGCCTCGGACGCGACCTGGGCGAAGGCGGTCTCGTGGCCCTGGCCCTGGGTGGTCAGCCCGGTGGCCACGGTCACCGTCCCGCTGGTCTCGACCCGCACGTGGGCGCCCTCGTACGGGCCCACCCCGGTCCCCTCGACATAGCAGGCCAGGCCGATCCCGACCCGCCGCCCGGCCGCCCTCGCCCGCTCGCGGACGGCCTCGAACCCGTCCCAGCCGACCAGCTTCTTCACCTTGTCCACGGTGGCCGGGAAGTCGCCGGAGTCGTAGATCAGCGGCCGGCCGTCCTGGAAGATCAGCTGGTGGTCATAGGGCATCTCGTCGGGCTGGATGAAGTTGACCTCGCGGACCTCGGCCCGGTCCCGGTGAAGGTAGGCGGCGATCGCGTCAAGGGTCCGCTCCATGGCGAACGCCCCCTGAGGCCGGCCGGCGCCCCGGTAGGGGGTGACGATCACGGTGTTGGTGTACAGCGAGCGGAACTCGGCCCGGTAGGCGGCCGGCTTGTAGGGGCCGAGCAGCTGGGTGGCGGTGATGATGGGGACGATGATCCCGTAGGGGGTGTAGGCGCCGTTGTCGTGGACGAACTCGACGTCCAGCCCGAGCAGGCGGCCGTCGTCGTCGAAGCCGACGCTGACGTGGTGGCGCTGGCCGCGCTCGTGGGCGGCGGCGACGAAGTGCTCGCGGCGGTCCTCGGTCCACTTGACCTCGCGGCCCAGGCGCATGGCCGCCCAGGGGACCAGCACCTCCTCGGGCCAGGGGTGGACGATCTTGACCCCGAAGCCGCCGCCGACGTCGGGGGCGATCACCTCGACCCGGTCCACGGGCACGCCGAGCTTGGCCGCCAGGGCGAACCGGACCGAGGTCGAGGTCTGGGTCGAGCTGTAGACCCGCAGGGACCGGTCGGCGGCGTCCCAGCGGGCGTACACCCCCCGGCCCTCCAGCGGGGTGGACGCCGACCGCTCGATCTGGAGATTCAGCTCGAGGCGGTGGGGGGCGGCGGCGACGGCCGCCCGAGCGTCGCCGTGCTCCTGGACCATGTGGGCGGCGACGTTGTCGGGCACGTCGTCGTGGACCAGCCGCTCGGCGGCCACGGCCGCGTCCAGGCCGACCACCGGGGGGAGCGGCTCGTAGTCGACCCGGATCCGCTCGCAGGCGTCCTCGGCCAGGTAGCGGTCATGGGCCACCACCATCACCACCGGTTCCCCCACGTGGCGGACCACCCCCCTGGCCAGCGCGTACCCGGTCCGGCCGGCGTGCAGGTCGGGGTGCGGGATCAGCAGGGGCAGGGGCTCGGCCACCGGCCCCTCCAGGTCCTCCCAGGTGTAGACGGCCACCAGCCCGTCCACCTCCAGGGCCCCGCTCACGTCCACGTCCAGGACCC
>DASZON010000276.1:0-1753 GCA_035550755.1 Actinomycetota bacterium
CCATCCGCAACGAGGACTGCGTCCGGGTCACCGGCACGGTCCGGGCCCGCCCGGCCGGCAACCAGAACCCCGAGCTGCCCACCGGCGAGGTCGAGGTCGCCGCCGCCGACGTCGAGGTCCTGGCCCCTTCCGAGACCCCGCCGTTCCCGCTCGAGGGCCGCGCCGACGCCGACGAGACCCTGCGCCTCCAGTACCGGTACCTGGACCTGCGCCGCCCGGCGGCCCGCCGCGGCCTGGAGCTGCGCGCCCGGGCCAACGCGGTCCTGCGCCGGGTCCTGGCCGACCGCGGGTTCCTGGAGGTCGAGACGCCGTACCTGACCAAGTCGACCCCCGAGGGGGCGCGCGACTTCCTGGTCACCACCCACCTGTCCCCCGGGGAGCTCTACGCCCTGCCCCAGTCTCCCCAGCTGTTCAAGCAGCTGCTGATGGTGGCCGGGATCGAGCGCTACTACCAGATCGTCCGCTGCTTCCGCGACGAGGCCCTGCGGGCCGACCGCCAGCCCGAGTTCACCCAGCTCGACCTGGAGCTGTCGTTCCTGGACGAGGAGGACGTCTACGCCCTCGGCCAGGAGCTGATGGCCGCCGTCTGGCACGACGTCCTCGGGATCGAGCTGCCGGTCCCGTTCCCGCGCCTCACCTACGCCGAGGCCATGCGCCGCTTCGGCACCGACAAGCCCGACCTGCGCTACGGCATGGAGCTGACCGACCTCGGGCCGGCGTTCGCCGGCACCGGGGTCGGCGTCTTCGCCGGGGCCCTGGAGGCCGGCGGGTCGGTCGTCGGCCTGCGGGTCGAGGGCGGGGCCGAGCTGACCCGCCGCCAGCTCGACGAGCTCACCGAGCAGGCCAAGGCGCGCGGGGCCAAGGGCCTGGCCTGGGCGGCGGTCGAGGCCGGGGGGCTGCGCTCGCCCCTCGACAAGTTCTTCAACGCCACCGAGCGCGACGCCCTGGTCCAGGCCACCGGCGCCCGCCCCGGGGACCTGCTGCTGCTGGCCGCCGACCGCACCCCGGTGGCCCAGACCGTCCTCGGTGACCTCAGGACCCGCCTGGCCGCCGAGCGCGGCCTCGTCCCCGAGGGCCGCTGGGCGTTCGTGTGGGTCACCGACTTCCCCATGTTCGAGTGGGACGAGCAGGCCAAGCGCTGGGACCCGGCCCACCATCCCTTCACCGCCCCCGCCCCCCGGTGGGCCGACTCCTTCATGGACGCCCCCGAGGAGGCCACCGCCCGCGCCTACGACCTGGTCCTCAACGGCTACGAGCTCGGGTCGGGGAGCATCCGTATCCACCGCGCCGACGTCCAGCGGCGCGTGTTCGAGGCCCTCGGCATCAGCCCCGAGGAGGCCGAGGACCGCTTCGGGTTCTTCCTCAAGGGCCTCGCCTACGGCGCCCCCCCGCACGGCGGGTTCGCCTTCGGCCTCGACCGCCTCTACATGCTGATGGCCGGCGCCTCCTCCATCCGCGAGGTCATCACCTTCCCCAAGACCCAGTCCGGCGCCGACCCCCTCACCGGCGCCCCCACCCCCGTCCCCCCGGCCCAGCTCGCCGAGGTCCGCCTCCGCCCCCTCGACCCCCCCGCGAAGCAGGCCGATCGGGGCTGACGGGCGGCTTGGCCGGTCCGGTTGCCGGGGTCGGGGAGCGGTGGTTCAATGCGGTTCTCGGCAGCGCCCGACGTTGTTGGTGGCCGGCTTTTCGTTTGCGCCAACACTTCGACGTCGGGGTCCGTACGTCCGGTCGCGGAAGGCACCCGGCTTCGGCT
>DASZON010000277.1:0-1525 GCA_035550755.1 Actinomycetota bacterium
TGAGCGGCCAGGCCGTCGACGACTGCATCGCCAGCGCCAAGGACCTGTGCCGGGACGGGGAGGCGGTGTTCGTGCCGCCCTTCGACGACCCCCTGATCGTCGCCGGCCAGGGCACCATCGGCCTGGAGCTGGCCGAGGAGGCGCCCGAGGCCGGCACCGTGGTCGTGCCCGTCGGCGGCGGCGGGCTCATCTCCGGGGTCGCCGCCGCCCTCGCCGCCGTCCGCCCCGACGTCCGGGTGGTCGGGGTCGAGGCGGCCGGCGCCCCCGCCATGGTCCGCTCGCTCGAGGCCGGCCACGTCGTGCGGCTGGAGCGGCTGCACACCATGGCCGACGGGATCGCCCTCAAGTCGCCGTCGCCCCTGACCCTGGCCCACGTCCAGGCGTATGTGGACAAGGTCGTGCTGGTGGGGGAGGAGGAGATCAGCCAGGCCCTGCTCCTGCTGCTGGAGCGGGCCAAGGCGGTGGTCGAGCCGTCGGGGGCGACCGCCCTGGCGGCCGTGCTCGCCGGCCGGGTCGGCGGCACCGGGCCGGTGGTGGTGCTGCTGTCGGGCGGCAACGTCGACCCGCTGCTGCTGACCAAGGTGATCGACCATGGCCTGTCCGCCGCCGGCCGGTACGTGGCCCTGCGGGTGGTGGTCGACGACACCCCCGGCAACCTGTCCGCCCTCACCGGCGAGGTGGCCCGCCTCGGCCTCAACGTGCTCTCGGTCGAGCACCACCGCTCCGGGCTCGACCTGGACCTGAACAAGGTCGAGATCCGCCTCACCCTGGAGACCCGCAACGCCATCCACTCCAGCGAGATCGTGGACGATCTGCAGCGGCTCGGCTACCAGGTGGAACCGATCCGCTGACGCGGGGCCGCGAGGGGGGTAGTGTTCGGCCGCCCCGAACGCCTCTCCGGGAGGTCGACATGACCGACACCCCATCGGACCGCCCCCCGTACCCGCCCCAGGGGCCGCCGCCCCAAGGGCCGCCGCCCCAAGGGCCGCCGCCGCAGTATCCGGCGGTCAGGGGCCGCCGCAACGGCATGGGCACGACCGCCCTCGTCCTCGGCGTGGTCGCCCTCGTGCTGGTGATCCTGCTGCTGTTCTCGCCCCTGGGCGCCCTGCTGGGCCTGCTGGCCGTGCTGTTCGGCATCCTCGGGCTGATCCGGGTCAACCGCGGCGAGGCCGACAACCGCGGCCAGGCCGTGGGCGGGCTGGTCACCGGTGCGCTCGCCCTGCTGTTCGGGATCTTCTTCACCATCAGCGTCGGGACCTGGTTCGCGACCCACGTCAACGACTTCCGGCGGTTCGGGGACTGCATGGACCAGTCCAACAGCCCCGCCGCGCGGGAGCAGTGCGCCCGCGAGCTGTCCCAGAACCTCGAGTAGCCGACGGGGATCAGGCCGGGTCGGGGTAGGCCAGCTCCCCGGCCCGGACCTGGGCCCCCAGGTGGTTCTCGGGCGGGGCCAGCGGGCACGCCCAGCGGGCGTTGTAGGCGCACGACGGGTTGTAGGCGTAGTTGAAGTCGAGCACCACCCGGC
>DASZON010000278.1:0-11309 GCA_035550755.1 Actinomycetota bacterium
GCGTGGACCTGGCCGAGGGCGGCGTAGCAGTCCTTGATCGAGTCGACCAGGATGCGCACCCCGACCAGGTCGAAGATGTCGGTGAACTCCTTGCCCCGCACCACCATCTTCTCGTAGATGGAGTAGTAGTGCTTGGGCCGCCCGGTCACCGTCGCCCGCAGCTTCACCTGCTTGAGCTGGGCGTTGACCTGCTCGATGACCTCGCTCACGAACTGCTCGCGGGCCGGCTGGCGCTCGGCCGTCATGCGGGCGATCTCCTCGTACCGCAGCGGGTACAGGGTGGCGAAGGCCAGGTCCTCCAGCTCCCACTTGATCTGGTGGATGCCGAGCCGGTTGGCCAGGGGGGCGTAGATCTCCAGGACCTCGCGGGCCTTGCGCTCCTGGGACTCGCGGTCCAGGTAGCCGATGTCGCGCATGTTGTGGAGCCGGTCGGCCAGCTTGATCACCAGCACCCGGATGTCGCGGGCCATGGCGATGACCATCTTGCGGATGATCTCCGCCTGGGCGGCCTCGCGGCCCTCGAAGCCGATCCGGTCCAGCTTCACCAGCCCGTCGGAGATCTTGGCCACCTCGGGCCCGAACTGCTCGGCGATCTCCTCGAGGGTGAGCAGCTCCTCCTCGACGGCGTCGTGCAGCAGGGCGGCCTCGACCGAGACGGCGTCAAGGCCCAGGTCGGCCACGACCGTGGCCACCCCGAGCGGGTGGGCCAGGGCCGGCACCCCCGAGGCCCGGCGCGCGCCCGCGTGGCGCTCGCGGGCCAGCTCGAAGGCGCGCCCGACGGCGGCGGTGTCGGCCCGGGGGTTGCGCTGGCGGACCCGCTGCAGCAGCGGCTCCACGTCCGGCTCGGGCGGCAGCCCGGCGTCATAGGGGCGGGTGACCGCCTCGGCGACGCCGTTCTCGCCGGGCACGGCCGCGCCGGGCTGGGGCTCGCGGTCGAGCGCCAGCCCATCGGGGACCGCGGCCGGATGCTGCTGCGCCATCGTGTTGGCCCCACCCAGGTCGATCATCGGTCGCCTGCGTCGGCCGGGGGTGGCCGTCGCGGCAACTAGGCTCCCACGGTACTCCCGCCGTGACCAGCCTGCTGGTGCTCGGCGCCGCGGGCCATCGCCTCGTCGAGGATGACATGGCCGACATAGGCGTCGCGCCAGCCGAAGGTCTCGACCGTCTTGTCCTCGAGCTGCTTGTAGACGCTGAAGAAGTGCTCGATCTCGCGCAGCAGGTGCGGCGGGACCTGCTCGATCGCGTGGATGTAATTCCAGTGGGGGTCGGTCAGGGGGACGACCAGCAGCTTCTGGTCCGGGCCCTTGTCGTCGGACATGTCCAGCATGCCGACGATCCGGCCCTGGATCTCGCAGCCGGGGAAGGTGGGCTCGCCCAGCAGGACCATGGCGTCCAAGGGGTCGCCGTCCTCGGCCAGGGTGCCGGGCACGAAGCCATAGTCGGTCGGGTAGTGGACGGGGCTGAACAGCATCCGGTCCAGGCGGATGCGGCCCGTCTCGTGGTCGAGCTCGTACTTGTTCCGCGACCCCTTGGGGATCTCCACGACCACGTGGACGGGCAGGTCCCCCCGCCCGGGGCCGTCAGTACTGGATGAGGCTGTAGAAGTCATAGCCTTCGATCAGCTTTCTGCCCTCGAGGAACTCGAGCTCGATCAGGGTGGCGATGCCGATGACCTTGCCGCCGAGGCGCTCGACCAGCCGGGCCGCGGCCCGGGCGGTGCCGCCGGTGGCGAGCACGTCGTCGACGATCAGGACCCGCTCCCCGGGGACGATGGCGTCGGCGTGCAGCTCCAGGGTGGCGGTGCCGTACTCGAGCGCGTACTCCTCGGCCTCGACCTGGTAGGGCAGCTTGCCGGCCTTGCGGACGGGGACGAAGCCGGCCCCGAAGTGGTAGGCGACCGGCGAGGCCAGGATGAAACCGCGGGCCTCGATCCCGACCACCTTGTCGACGTTGCCCCGGCCGAAGTGGACCACGGTCTCGTCGATCACCGAGGAGAAGGCGATCTCGTCGGCCAGCAGCGGGGTGATGTCCTTGAAGACGATCCCCTGCTTGGGGAAGTCGGGGACGTCGCGGATGCGGTCCCGGATGCGCTGCAGATCGATGGGCACGGGCGGGGTCCTCCTGTGGGGATCCTAGCGCCTCCGGCGCTTGGCCGGGCGCGACTGCTGGCGACCCGACGGCTTGCGCCGCTGCTGGGTCGGGCGTGGCTTCTGCGGCTGCTGGCGGCGGGGGGCGGGCGCCTGGGCGACCACGGCCCGGTCCTCCTCCTCCTGCTGCTCGTCTTCGAGGGCGTCGTCGGGGGGCAGCTCGGGTTCGAGGGCCATCTCCGGCTCGGCCTCGGGCCGCCGCTTGGCGGCGGGCCGCTGGGCGGCGCCGGGCCGCTGCGCCGTGGCCGGACGCCGGCCGCGGGCCGGCCGCTCGGGCCGCTCGCGCTCGGCCGCCGGGCCCTGGGCGGCCAGGCGCTCGACCCGGGCCCGGAGCTGGGCGTAGCGGGGCTCCTTCTCCTTCCACATGGCGACCAGCGGCGGGGCGATGAAGATCGAGGAGTAGGCGCCGGCCGCCACCCCGACGAACAGGGCAAGGGCGAGGTCCTTGAGGGTCTCGGCACCGAGCAGGTAGTTGCCGACGACCAGCAGCCCCAGGATCGGCAGCAGCGAGGCCAGCGAGGTGTTGAGCGACCGCATCATCGTCTGGTTGACGGCCAGGTTGGTCGCCTGGGAGTAGGTGGTCCGCGACATCGCCGACAGCGAGCCGGTGTTCTCCCGCACCTTGTCGAACACGACCACGGTGTCATAGAGCGAGTAGCCGAGGATGGTGAGCAGGGCGATCACCGTCGCCGGGGTGACCTCGAAGCGGCTCAGGGCGAAGATGCCGGCGGTGATGATCAGGTCGTGGAGCAGGGCCACCAGGGCGGCCACGGCCATCTTGAACTCCATCCGCAGCGACACGTAGATGGTCACCGCGACCAGGAACGCCAGCAGGGCGATGACCGCCTTGCGCGACACCGTGCTCCCCCACTTGGAGCCGATCGTCTCGGTGGAGACGCCGTTGCGCTCGACCCCGCCGACCTGGGCGAGCTCGGTCCGGATGCGGGTCACCTCGGCCGCGGGCAGCACCTCGGTCTGGACGATGACCTGGACCGGGTTGGTCTCGGAGATCTGCACGACCTCGGCCGCCGAGCCGACGGCGCGGCGGACCTGGGCCTCGGTCACCGGCTTGGTCGGCTGGATCCGGAACACGGCCCCGCCCTTGAAGTCGATGCCGAAGTTGAGGCCGGGCACGATCAGGCTCACCAGCGAGATCGCTACCAGCACACCCGAGATCGTGAACCACAGGCGGCGACGGCCGATGATGTCGAAGCTGGTCTCGCCGTGGTACAGGCGGCTGGCGAGGGACACGGACGGGATCCTCCTTGGGGGTCAGACGGCGGCGCGGATGCCGACGAAGCGACCCTCCTGGAACAGGCGGGTTCGGGTGAGCAGGGAGACCGTCGGCCGGGCGAAGAACCAGGCCGCGAAGAAGTCGATCAGGGTCGCCAGGCCGAGGGTGAAGGCGAAGCCCCGGACCGGGCCGATGGCGAAGATGTACAGCAGCAGGGCGGCCAGGAACGACACCGCGTTGGCCGAGACCAGCGTGTGGAACGAGCGCTGCCAGCCCCGGTCGACCGAGGCGCGCAGCGTCCTGCCCTCGCGGACCTCGTCTTTTAGTCGTTCGAAGAACACCACATAGGTGTCGGCCGAGATGCCCACGGCCACGATCAGGCCGGCGATGCCGGCCAGGGTCAGGGTGAAGCCGATCAGCTCGCCCATCAGGATGACGATGCCGACGTTGAGGGCGGCCGCGATCGCCAGCCCGACCCAGATGACCAGCCCGAGCCCGCGGTAGTAGAGGAGCACGTACAGGAACACCAGCCCGAGCCCGACGGCCCCGCCGATGAGGCCGGCGTGGAGCGAGTCGGCGCCGAGGGTGGCGCTGACCGTGGTCCGGCTCTGGGGGTCGAGCTTGAGGGGCAGGGCGCCCGAGGAGATCAGCGGGGCCAGGTTCTCGGCCTCGGCCTGGGTCTGGCCGGTGATCACGGCCGTGCCGCCGCTGATCCCCTGGTTGCACTGGACGGTGCTGGCGACCGGCGGGTGGTTGATGACGACCGCGTCCAGGGTGATGGCGATCTGGCGCTTGGGGTCGCCGTCGGGGTTGCAGGCCGCCTTGCCGGTCAGCTCCTCGAACCGGTTGCCGCCGCGGCCGCTGAAGCTGAGCTGGGTCTCCCACTCGCCGGTGGTGACCCCGCCCTGGCCGGTGGTGGCCAGCTGGGGCCGGGCCGATGAGATGTCGGTGCCGCCGAGGGCCACCTTGCCGAGCAGCAGCTTGGGCGAGCTGGCGTTGGGCCGCAGCTGCCCGGCCTCGTCACGGGCGCACAGCACCACGTCGTCGGCGTCGGGGTTGTCCTTGTCCGAGTAGGTGGCGGGCTTGGTGCAGTCCACGGCGTTGAAGGGCGCCTGCTTGTAGCGGGGGTCGCTGGCCGGGACGACGTCCTTGACCGGTCGGAACTGGAGCTGGGCGGTGGTCCCGACGGCGGCGATGACGTCGTCGGGGTTGGGCACGTCGGGGATGGAGACGACGATGTTGCCGCCCTCGACGTTGACCTCGGACTCGGCCACGCCCTTGGAGTTGACCCGGTTGCGGATGATGTCGACGGTGGTGTCGAGCTGCTCCTGGGTCGGGGCACCGCCCCGAGGGTTGGTGGGCACGAAGGTCACGCTGGAGCCGCCTTTGAGGTCGAGCCCGAGCCGGGGCTTGAGGCCCTGGACCGCGATCACCCCCCAGACCACGACGACCAGCAGGAACACGACCAGCAGCGGGATGACCAAGCGACGGGTTCCTGGCACGGACGTGTGGCTCCTTCGGGCTGCAAGGCGTTCAAAACAGAGAGCCTAGCGGTTTTCGCGCCTGTTCGAGCGAGGTCAGAGCAGGCTGTGGCCGTTGACGGTCATGCGGAACTTGCAGTCGAGGCCCTCGGCGGCCCGGCGGCACATCATCATCCGGGTCAGGAAGATCTCAAAGTACTCCAGGATGTCGGACACGCCCGTGTCGATCTGGAGCTCGAGGGTGATGGTGCGCTCGGTGGGTTCGACCCGCACGAAGGAATGGGTGGCCGAGTAGTTCACCCGGTCGTGGATGTCGAACTCCACCCGCGCGTCCTTGCGCACCCGGGAGCGGTGGACGTCGGACTTGTCGGCGATGTTGACCGCCGCCGACACCGGCGACACCGGGTGGCCGAGCTCCTCCTCGTGGTTGCCGATGGCCCCGATGACCAGGCCGATGTCCTCGGTGGGCATGCCGAGCTCGGCGAGGATGGGCAGGGCCAGCAGGGCCGAGGTCTGGGGGTGGTTCTGGCGCGAGATGACGTTGCCGACGTCGTGCAGGTAGCCGGCAACGGCGGCCAGCTCGGCCAGGTGCCGGTCGTGGCCGAGCCGGTCGAGGATGTTGTAGGCGATGTGGCCGACCAGGTTCGCGTGGCGGAAGCCGTGCTCGGTGTAGCCGAGCCGGCCGGTGAACTGGTCGGCGAGGGCGATGTAGGTCTGGATGGCCTGGTGGCCGGCCACCTGGTCGAGCAGGCGGAGCTCCCCGGCTGGCGCCCGGCGCTCCGGGAGCGTCATCGTTCGGGCCGCTCCTCTTCCTCCTCGGCGACCTCGGCCACCTCGCCGGCCGGCTCGGGGTTGACCTTGCCCGAGATGGCCCGGCGGTTGACCCGGGCCTCGACGCCTGGGGACAGCTCGATGGTGACCACCTCGCCGTCGAAGCGGCGGATGGTCCCGAAGAACCCGGCGGTGGTGATGATCTCGTCGCCCAGCTGCAGCGACGACTGCAGCGACTGGAGCGCCTTCATCCGGCGCTGCTGGGGGCGGATGAGCAGGAAGTAGAAGACACCAACCATCAGCACGAGGAAGACGAGCGAGCCGCTACCTTCCATGGTGTACAAGACCTCCGAGGGCTGCCGATGCGGCGGCAATCCTACTCCACGCGGTCCTCGTCGAAGAGGGACCCGGGGCCTGGGGACGGCTCGGTCCCCCGGGGCGGGGCGAGGCCGAGGTGGGCGTAGGCGGCCGCGGTGGCGACCCGGCCCCTTGGGGTGCGCTGGAGGAAGCCGAGCTGGAGCAGGTAGGGCTCGGCCACGTCCTCGACCGTGTCCTGCTCCTCCCCGACCGACACGGCCAGGGTGGCCAGCCCCACCGGGGCGCCCCCGAAGCGCTCGCACAGGACCCGCAGCAGGGCCAGGTCGAGCTTGTCCAGGCCCAGGCGGTCGACCTCGAACAGCTCCAGGGCGGCCTCGGCGACGCCCGCGTCGACCGACCCGTCGGCGCGGACCTCGGCGTAGTCGCGGACCCGGCGCAGCAGCCGGTTGGCGATCCGCGGGGTGCCGCGGGAGCGGTGGGCGAGGACCTCGGCTCCGGCCGGGTCGATGACCACCCCGAGGATGGCCGCCGAGCGGGTCACGATCGACTTGAGATCGGCCGGGGCGTAGTAGTCGAGCCGGGCCGAGAAGCCGAAGCGGTCGCGCAGGGGCGAGGTGATCAGCCCGGTGCGGGTGGTGGCGGCGACCAGGGTGAAGCGGGGCAGGTCCAGGCGCAGGCTGCGCGCCCCCGGGCCCTTGCCGAGGACCACGTCGATCTGGAAGTCCTCCATGGCCGGGTAGAGGACCTCCTCGACGGCCCGGGGGAGGCGGTGGATCTCGTCCACGAACAGCACGTCGCCCGGCTCCAGCCCGGTGAGGATGGCGGCCAGGTCGCCGGCCCGCTCCAGGGCCGGACCGGAGGTGACCCGGAAGCCGACCCCGAGCTCGGCGGCCACGATCGCCGCCAGGCTGGTCTTGCCAAGGCCCGGCGGCCCCGAGAACAGCAGGTGGTCGGGGGGGAGCCCGCGCCGCCGGGCCGACTCGAGCACGATCCCGAGCTGCTCGCGGACCCGGGCCTGGCCGACGAACTCCTCCAGCTTGCGGGGCCGGAGGCTCCCCTCGCTGGCCCGCTCGGCGTCCGACGCCCAGGGGTCGAGGATGTCGCCCGCGTCCGCGTCGGTCACCGGGCCGACCCCAGGCCGCGCAGGGCCATGCGGAGCAGCTCCTCGGTGGGACGGGCGCCGGCGTCGGGTGGGAGGGCGGCCAGGGCGGTCTTGATCTCGGCCGGTCCGTAGCCGAGGGCGCCAAGGGCCTCGCGGACCTCGGCGTAGGCCGGGCGGCCGTCGTGCTCGACCGGCAGGTCGGGCTCGCCTTCGCCCAGGCGGCCCTTGAGCTCGAGGATGAGCCGGGCCGCCCCCTTGCGCCCGATCCCCGGGACCAGGGTGAGGGCGTCGGCGTCGCCGGCGCTGACCGCCCGGCGCAGCGCGTCCGGGGAATGGACGGCCAGCACGGCCAGGGCCAGCTTGGGCCCGACCCCGGTGGCGGTCAGCAGCTGCTCGAAGGCGCGGCGCTCGTCGGTGGTGGCGAACCCGTACAGCGCCAGGGTGTCCTCGCGAACGTAGGTGACCGTGTGGACCAGCACCTCCCCGTCCCGGGACAGCCCGGCCACGGCCTTGGGGGTCAGGAACACCCGGTACCCGACCCCACCGACCTCGATCACGGCCCCGTCGGCCAGCACCTCGAGCAGCCGCCCCCGCAGGCTGGCGATCACCGCCGGGCCCCCTCCTGGCTCACCGGCGTACCCCGTCGGGGTTCCCCGGGACCCCTCCCGGCCGGCGAACCCCGCAGCCCCGGAGACGTGGGCGCCGCCCTCGCCAGCCAGTCGGCCGTCGGGGCCGCCCCGACGCTCCCAGCCCTGGAGGTCCCGGCCCCGGAGGTCCCCGCGGTCCCGGCCCCGAGCCCGGCCCCGGAGGTCCCCGCGGTCCCGGCCCCGAGCCCGGCCAGCCCGGCGTGGTGGAGGTGGCACAGGGCGACGGCCAGGGCGTCGGCGGTGTCGGCCGGGGTCGGCACCGCGTCCAGCCCGAGGAGGGCCTTGACCATGTAGCCGACCTGCTCCTTGGGTGCGCTCCCCGACCCGGTGACCGCCTGCTTGACCTGCGGCGGGGTGTAGGCGGTGACCGCCAGCCGGTGCTCGGCGGCCAGCAGCAGCACCACTCCCGACGCCTGCCCCACGGTCATCGCCGTACGCACGTTGGCGTTGAAGAACAGCCGCTCGATGGCGAGCGCCTCTGGCCGGTGGGCGGTCAGCACCTGCCGCAGCTTGGTGGCGAGCTCGGCCAGCCGGGGCGCCACCTCTTCCCCCTCGGTATGGATGGTCCCGTACCCGACCGCCCGGGCCCGCCCCCCGCGCCCCTCCAGCACGGCCCACCCACAGCGACCGAGCCCCGGGTCGACCCCGAGCACCCGCATGGCCGACCCCTCCGCTGATCTCGAACACGTGTTTGGCGCAGCCTACCGCCTGGCCCCGACAGGCTCAACAACCCTCGGGAGATCCCGTGGCGCGGGGTCAGGTTGGTCCGCTCTTCGCCTGGGTTGGTTAGCCCACCACCCGGCCGGGTAGGCCCCGCGCCGACCCCGAAGGAGGCGCCATGCGAATCGGAACCCTGCTGCTGATCATCATCGTCGTGCTCCTGGTGCTGTTCCTCCTGCGAGGCCGCCGCCGCCTGTAGCCGACCGCGTCGCCCCCTCGGAGCGAGGGCAGCTTCGCCGGGCTGGGTCCCCAGGGCCCATGGACTCGTCTGGCACGGCGGCCAGGGAGGTTCGGGCCCCCATCCTCGTTGCCTGGCTCGGCGGACGGCCTTGCTGAGCTCGCGCCGTTGAACCTGCCGGCGCGAAGTGGTCGGTGCGGGCTCGGCCGGGGGCGCTCCGGTCGCGATGCGTTCCGGCGGCCGCGGGTCTGGTCCGGTCACCGTGGTAGGACGTCGTAGGACGGTGCCCGGCACGAGACACCCTGGAGGACACCATGACGACCACGCCGAGTGACCCGACCACCGCGTTGGCTGGCCGCCCGCCCGTCGTTGACCTGGCCACCTGGCAGACCGCCCGTGACGAGCTGCTGGTCCGCGAGAAGGCCCACACCCGCGAGGGCGACGCCCTCGCCGCGGCCCGCCGCCGGCTGCCGATGGTGGAGCTCGACGGGACGGTCGAGGTTGTCGGACCAGACGGCCCGGTCCCGTTCCTGGACCTGTTCCAGGGCCGCGACGAGCTCGTGGTCTACAAGCACATGTGGTACGACGGCGCGCCGCACCAGGGGCAGTGCGAGGGCTGCACCACCACGGCCTGGCACATGAAGGACGCCGTCTACCTCAACGCCCGCGGCGTCTCGTTCGCCTTCCTGACCACGGGCCGGTGGGAGGAGGTGGCCTCCTACGTCGAGTTCATGGGCTACACCCAGCCCTGGTACTCGGTGCGCGGTGTGGAGGCGCCCGTCGGCGGCAGCATGGGTTCCATCACCTGCTTCCTGCGCGACGGCGACCGAGTGTTCCTCACCTACGCCACCACCGGCCGTGGCAACGAGCCGGTCAACGGGTCCCTCGGCCTGCTCGACATGACACCCTACGGCCGCCGCGAGGCGTGGGAGGACAACCCCGAGGGCTGGCCCGAGGCCCCTCAGGCCGGCTCGCCGGTCGGTGGGCATGGCTCGCCGATCTGCTGGTACTGGCGCTCGGACGCCGACGGTGTCGCCACCTGGGGCCCGACCAGCCGCCCCGTGCCGCAGTGGACCCGCCCCGGAGCGACCCCCGTGGAGACCCTCGGCCGGCACGGCCCCCACCACTGACGCGCCTTCGCCGACGGCGTCGGCAACGTGGCGGCGTTGACGGCGACGGAGAATGCGCGGGTGCCGGAGATCAGCTCCTCCGGGGTTGAAGGTCGAACGCTAGGCCCCGGACCTACAGAGAGGAGGCCCCGATGAGCAACGAACAGGCGGCACCTGAGACGAAAGGTGTCACGTCGGAGGTGCTATCAACGGTCGACCTTGGCCCTGAGATCGAGGGCATGGCAGGGCGCCAACTTCGAATGCGCATGGTGACCATCGAGCCCGGAGGCGTCTTCGGCCCGATTCATGACCACAAAGGCAGACCAGGCATCGTCTACGTCCTGCAAGGAACGATCACTGACCATCGAGATGGAGTCGCCACGGACTACGGGCCGGGAGTGGGCTGGCCCGAGGATCGGAACACCACACACTGGCTTGAGAACAGAGGAACGAACCCGGCGGTGGAGATCTCGGTCGACATCGTCAGGCCAGACTAGGCCCAGGCCCGGCATCTACCTGGAGGTGCCGGGCGAACCTCCGGACGATGCGACCGGTTACCGCGCGCGCCTCGTACGCGACCACGAGGCCATGCCAGCCACCCACAAGCCATGACCTGGACCGCCGCCACCTGGCGGCTCAGCAACCGCCTCACCCGCTGACCCAGTTCACAGACACTCTCCAAGTGGCGGCGGTCCATGGCTGCTGAGCCCCTCCGGCCTCCGTTCGATCCGATGCGCCCAGCAGATGCCACGAGGAGGTCGGTCAGGGCGGCCTCCGGGACTTAGGCGGCGGCGGGCATGCGGTCAGGCGGTGTGGTGTCGTTGGTGGGGTGGGGTGGCGGTGCAGCGCCCATCGGGCCCGCGGGCCAGTTGCCAGCCGCCCTCATGGATCTGCCGGTGGTGGGCTCGGCCCAGCAGGGCGAGGTTGGCCAGGTTGGTCGGGCCGCCGTGGAGCCAGTGCTGCAGGTGGTGGGCTTCGCACCAGGCCAGCGGGCGGTCACAGCCCGGGAACCCACAGCCGCCGTCGCGGACGGTGAGGGCGGCGCGTTGGGCGGGCTGGATGACCCGGGTCGCCCGGCCCACGTCCAGGGGCTGGCTGGGGGCGCCGCCGAGGGTCAAGGGCAGCCGGGTGGCCGCGGCCCGCAGCCGCGCCTGGAGTCCCACCGGCTCCCCGTGGTCGCTGGTGGCGGCGCCGTCCTCGCGGTGGTGACCGCTCCCGCCAGCGTCCTGGTCGCCGGGGTAGGGTTCCGCCGGGCCGTGGTCTGGGTGGGGCTGGGGGGTGGGTTGGCGGGTGACCAGCACCCGGGTGACGGTCCCATCGCAGGCCAGCCGCCGGCAGGTTTCCGGGCCAGCGGCCCTGCCCACCCGACCTGGCCACCCACCCCGCCCGAACGGCCAAGCAGGCTGTCCAGCTCCACCGTCACCGGCAACTGGGGCCGGACCCCACCCGCCTGCGGCAACCGCCCACCCTCCAGCGCCCGACGGGCCAACTCGGCCAACGCATCCGCGGTCCGCTGGCCACCGCTGCGGGCATCGGCAGCGTCGGCGGGGCGGGCCAGGGGTTCCAGGGCGGCCAGCAGGGTGTGGCCGGCCTCGGGTTCCA
>DASZON010000279.1:0-2485 GCA_035550755.1 Actinomycetota bacterium
AGCACCTTGTCCCAGGCCGCCGCCGGGTACTCCTCCAGCGCCGCCCCCCAGGTCGCCCCGGCGTTGTTGACCAGCACCTGCACCGCCCCCTCCCGCTCCCCCACGGCCCCGGCCAGCCCCCGGCACCCCGCCTCGGACGACAGGTCCGCCGGCACGGCCAGGCACTCCCCCACCGCCGACAGCTCCCCGGCGACCCGCTCGCACACCTCCGCCTTCCGCGAGCTGACATAGACCCGCGCCCCGCCCTCCACCAGCCCCCGCGCGATCATCAGCCCGATCCCCCGGCTCCCCCCGGTCACCACCGCCGTCTTCCCCACCACCGAGAACAGGTCGTCCATCTCGCTCCTCCGGTCATCCGCTTCCGACGTCCCCATATGATTGGGCCGATGACCGTCACCTACGAATGGCGTGGGAACTTCACCAGCGCCGAGGCCAACCGGCTGCATGCCGAGTGCTTCGGGCATCCGGTGCTGGGCGACCGGGAGTGGGACTGGCGGGGGCAGGTCGAGGGGCACAGCCTGGGATGGGTGTGCGCCAGGGACGGGGACGAGCTGGTCGGGTTCGTGAACGTGGCCTGGGACGGGGTGGTGCACGCGTTCGTCCTTGACACCATGGTGACGGCCGGGGTGCGGCGGCACGGGGTCGGGACCCGGCTGGTCGAGGTCGCGGTGGAGCGGGCCAGGGCGGCCGGGTGCGAGTGGCTCCATGTCGACTTCGAGGACCACCTGCGGGCGTTCTACTACGACGCCTGCGGGTTCACCCCGACCAACGCCGGGTTGATCGAGCTGTAGCGGGAGGACGGGATGGCACGGGCGGTTGAGCTGCGGCGGCACACCGACAACGACGGCGACGTGCTCAGCGACGAGGGGGTGGCGGCGGCGCTCCGGCTCGGGGCCGGGCTGGGCGGTGGCTGGCGGGTGGCGGTGTCGACCGGGGCCCAGCGGGCGACCCAGACGGTCGGCTGCCTGCTGGCCGCCCTCGGCCGGCCGGTGCCCGACGGGGTGGTGGTCGAGCCGGGGCTGCGGTCCGATCACGAGGACCGCTGGCGGGCCGTGGCCAAGGAGGCCGGCGGCGGCGAGCTGGCCGCCATGCGGTCGGTCGACCCCGGGTTCGTCGACGGGGAGGCGGCCGCCCTCGGGGCGGCCCTGGGCCGGGTCCTGGAGCGGCTCGGCGACGGCGACCGGGCCCTGGCCGTCGGGCACAGCCCGACCAACGAGGCGGCCGTCCTCGGCCTCACCGGCCAGCTGGTCGCCCCCCTCGCCAAGGGTGCCGGGGTCCTGGTCACGGCGGCCAACGACGGAAGCTGGCGGGTCGAGCCGCTCGACCCCTGACGGACGGAGGGCGGGGGGCATGGAGATCAGGCGGTCGCAGGAGCTGGCCGGGGTCGTCCGGGGGCTGTACGCGGCCATGGGTTCGGGGGACCCGGACGCGGTGGAGGCGTTCTACAGCCTGAGCCGGCACGCGGTGTTCCTGGGCGCCGACGGCAGCGAGTTCTGGACCGACTCGGCCCGGCGCAACCAGGACGTCCGGCCGCTGTGGGAGCGGGCCGGCAACACCGTCGTCCCGGGGGAGCTGCTGGCGTTCGAGTGCGGCGACGTCGGCTGGACGGTCGACCGGCCGACCATCGAGCTGGTCAGCGGGGAGCGGTTCGAGACCCGGCTGACCCTCGTGCTCCACCGCGAGGACGGGGCCTGGAAGGTCGTCCACGCCCACACCTCGGTCGGGCAGGGACCAGCGGGATGAGGGCCGCTGGCCTGCGGGTGTCGTACCCTTGAGCCATGGCGACCCGCAAGCTGGTCCTTGATGTCGCTGGGCGAGAGGTGACCGTCAGCAACCCGGACAAGGTGTATTTCCCCCGAACCGGGCATACCAAGCTCGACCTGGTCCGCTACTACCTGGCGGTGGCCGAGGGGGCGCTGCGGGGGGTGGCCGACCGGCCGATGGCCCTCAAGCGGTTCGTGAACGGGGCCGAGGGCGAGTTCTTCTTCCAGAAGCGGGCCCCGGAGAAGCGGCCCGAATGGGTGGAGACGGTCGAGCTCAAGTTCCCCTCCGGGCGCAGCGCCCACGAGGTCGTGGTCCGGGACGCGGCCCAGCTGGCCTGGGTGGTCAACCTCGGCTGCATCGACCTCAACCCGCACCCGGTGCGGGCCGAGGACCTCGACCATCCCGACGAGCTGCGGGTCGACCTGGACCCGATGCCCGGGGTGCCCTGGTCGGAGGTGCTGCAGGTGGCGCTGGTGGCCCGCGACACCCTGGAGGACTTCGGGCTGGTCGGCTGGCCCAAGACGTCGGGGTCGCGGGGCTTCCATGTCTACTGCCGGATCGAGCGGCGCTGGACCTTCTCCGAGGTCCGGCGGGCCGCGGTCGCCCTGGCCAGGGAGGTCGAGCGGCGCGCCCCCGAGATCGCCACCAGCAAGTGGTGGAAGGAGGAGCGCCACGGGGTGTTCCTCGACTACAACCAGAACGCCAAGGACCGCACCGTGGC
>DASZON010000280.1:0-9837 GCA_035550755.1 Actinomycetota bacterium
ACCACCCCGTCGGTGTAGAGGACCACGCAGCGGCCCGGGGGCAGGGTGAACCGGGCCGTCCCGTAGGTGGCGTCGGGGAACAGTCCGGCCGGCAGCGACCCGGCGAAGGCCAGGGTGCGTGGGGCGGGCCCGGTGACCAGGGGCGGCGGGTGGCCGGCGCTCGCCCAGCTGACCGCCCCGGTCGCCGGGTCCAGCACCAGCAGCAGGATGGTCGCATACTCGTCCTCCACGAACTCCTCCTGGACCCGGCGGTTGAAGGCGGTCAGCACCCGACCGGGGGACCGGCCCTCCTCGAGGAGGGTGCGGAGCTCGTAGCGGAGCCGGACGGTATGGCGGGCGGCCGCCACCCCCTTGCCGCAGACGTCGCCGATCACGGCCGCGACCCGCCCGCCCTCGAGCGCGAACAGGTCGTAGAAGTCGCCGCCGACCTGCGCCACCTCGCTGGCCGACCGGTACAGGGCGGCGGTGTCGAGGCCGGGCACGGTCGGGAACGAGGCCGGGAGCACGGCCGCCTGCAGGGAGGTGACCGCCTCGCGGAGCACGCTGACCAGCCGGGCCCGCTCGATGGTGACGCTCAGGTAGGAGGTCAGGGTCTCGAGGAAGGCCAGCTCGGGCCGGCTGAACCGGTGCCGACGGCGGGTGTAGTTGACGAACAGCACCCCCAGGGGCCGGCCCGGGCTGCCCAGCCGCACGGCCACGTAGGAGCGGATGCCGAAGCGCTCGATGACGGGCCGCTCCGGGCCCCGCACCTGGTCGGCGTGGACGTGCACGGCCGGCCGGCCCGTCCGCACCACCTCGCCGACGTCGGGCCACTCGCCGAGCACCATCCGCAGGCCGATGATGACGTCGTCGTCCATGCCGACGTGGGCCCGGCCGACCAGCATGTCGCCCCGTTCGTCGAGCAGGTACAGGCTGGCCATGTCGGAGCCGAGCAGCCGGGCCGCCTCCCCGGTGACCAGGTACAGCAGGGCGTCCAGGTCCTCGACCGAGGCGATCGCCGCCGCCAGGTCGACCAGGCTGCGGAGCCGGGCCGAGGTGACCCGGGCCCGCGACAGGTCGCGGGTGCGCTCGGCCGCGATCGCCTCGGCCCGGGCCCGGGCCGTCACCTCGGCGGTGGTCTCCCTGGCGATGATCAGCACCCGGGTCGGGCGCCCGGCGGGCTGGGGCAGCCGCGAGAAGCTCATGGAGAACGAGCGCGGCCGGCCCGGCTCCCACCAGTCCAGGGGCGCGTCCTCGACCGTCACCGTGCGGCCGGTGGCGGCGACCTCGCGGAGCTGGTCGAGGAACCCGGCCGGCCCGGCCTCGGGGAACACCTCGCCGACCTCGGTCCCGACCATCCGCACGGCCGGGGCCAGGGAGCGGGCCACGTCGTTGGCGAGCTCGATGACCAGGTCGGGGGCGCGGACCACGGCGACGGCGAGCGGGCTGAGGTCGACCAGGGCGGCGACCAGGTCGCGCTCCTCGCGCAGCTCGCCGAGGATCGTCTCCTCCCGCTCGACGTCGCGCAGGCTCACCCAGGCGCCGGCCTCGCCGCCCTCCAGCTGGACCGGCCCGCCGGCGCAGCGGACCCGCCGGGTGGTGCCGTCGGCCAGCTCGAGCAGGCAGTCGAGGTCGTCGAAGCGCTCGCCGGCCAGGGCCCGGGCCGCCGGCATCCGCTCGGCCGGGAGCTCGCCGCCGTCGCCGTCCCGGACCCGGAAACGGTGCTCGGGACCGGCCGGGTCGGCGCCGCGCCCGGGCGGGTCGAGGCCGAGCAGCCAGGCCGCGGCGGCGTTGGCGTAGACCAGCCGCCCGCCGGCGCCGACCACGACCACGCCCTCGGGAAGCTGCCCGAGGACGGCGCTCAGGCTGATGCCGCTGGCCTCGGCGACGGCTGCCGGGCCGGGCGGGGGCAGGTTGCCGCGCTCGTCCACGGCGGCAGTCTGCCCGACCGCCCGGCGGCCAGCAATGCTCGGTCTGACCGTGTGGACCGCGTCCGCCCTAGCGCTCGATGGGGACGCCGACCAGGCTGCCCCACTCGGTCCAGGAGCCGTCGTAGTTGCGGACGTTCGGGTAGCCGAGCAGCTCGTGGAGGACGAACCAGGTGTGGGCGCTGCGCTCGCCGATCCGGCAGTAGGCGACCACGTCCTTGCCGGCCTCGACGCCCTGGGCGCCGTACAGCTCGGCCAGCTGGTGGTCGGCGAGGAACTTGCCGCTGGCGCCGTCCACCGACTTGGCCCAGGGGATGTTGACCGCGCCCGGGATGTGGCCCGGCCGCTGGGCGGCCTCCTGGGGCAGGTGGTCGGGGGCGAGCTTCTCGCCCCGGTACTCCTCGGGCGAGCGGACGTCGACCAGGGACGCGCCGTCGCCGCGGTTGACCACGTCCAGCACCTGGTCGCGGAAGGCCCGGATCGAGGTGTCGGGCTCGCGCACCGGGTAGCCGCTGGTCGACTGGACGTCGGCCGGGTCGCCGGTGAGCTCGCGGCCCTCCAGCTCCCAGGCCTTGCGGCCGCCGTCGAGCAGCTTGACCGGGCCGTGCCCGTAGACCTTGTAGTACCAGTAGGCGTAGGCGGCGAACCAGTTGTTGTTGCCCCCGTACAGGATCACGGTCGTGTCCGGGGTGATGCCAAGGGTGTCCTGGAGCTTGGCGAACTGCTCGGGGGCGATGAAGTCGCGGCGCAGCGGGTCCTGAAGGTCGGTGTTCCAGTTGACGGCCACGGCCCCGCGGATGTGCCCGCGGGCGTAGGCGTCGGTGTCCTCGTCGACCTCGACCACGCGCAGGTTCGGGTCGTCCAGGTTGTCGGCGAGCCAGTCGGTGGAGACCAGCAGCTCATCACGGTTGGCCATGGGTACGGGTGCCTCCTCGGGCAGACGTCTCGGTGGTGAGGAAGCGGCCGCGGCTCGGCTCGGGCCCGCGAGTCAGGCGAGCGGGGCCGCGGCCCACCGACACGGCGGGCGCCCGGCGGCCGAGTTCCCGGTGCCGAGCCCCATCGGCGCGCAGGCGCGGGTGGTCAGGGCGGCCGGCCCCCGGTGGAGGGCCTCGGTCGCCTGCACGTCCGCGATGGGTACGATCATGGTGGTACAGGCTGCCAGCGGAGCAGGTGCTCCGTCAATGAACCGTTCGTTCAAGGAGTTCCGATGGCCTTCTCGCCAGCCAGCGACGACGCGCTGGTCGTGGTCGACGTGCAGCGCGACTTCTGTCCAGGGGGGAGCCTGGCCGTCCCCGACGGCGACCGGGTGGTGCCGGTCATCAACCGGCTCGCACCCCAGTTCTCGACCGTGGTCACGACCCACGACAGCCACCCGCCCGACCACTCCTCGTTCACCAGGCACGGCGGCCCCTGGCCCGAGCACTGCGTCGAGGGCACGCCCGGCTGGGAGAACCACCCCGACCTGGAGGTCGACCCCCACCATCAGGTGTTCAAGGGCCGCGAGCGCGAGCTCGACGGCTACACGGGCTGGACCCCCGAGCTGGCCGAGTTCCTAGCCACCCGGGGGGTGCGGCGGGTGGTGGTGGTCGGGCTCGCCCTCGACTACTGCGTCCAGGCGACCGCCCTGGACGCCAGGGCGGCCGGGCACGAGGTGGTGGTTCTGACCGACGCAACCCGGGCGGTGAACCTCCGCCCCGACGACGGCGAGCGGGCCCTCGACGCCCTGCGCGCGGCCGGGATCCGGGAGGATCGGGCCGACGGGTAGGGCCCACGGGGTCCGGGGCTCAAGGAGCGAAGCGGTAGCCCCCGGGCGGCGAGAACCTTCCGGTTTGCGGGCAAGGCTCCACCCGTCCAACACTGGAGTGGCGAAGGAGGTCTGGTTGGCGTCGAAGGCGCGGCAGTTCCGCGAGCACTGGGCCGACGAGCTGGACGGCGCGGCCATGTACCGGGCCCTGGCCGACCGTGCCGACGGCGAGCAGCGCGAGATCTTCCTCGAGCTGGCCAAGGCCGAGGAGCGCCACGCCGCCCACTGGGCGGCCAAGCTGGTCGAGCTGGGCGAGCCGCCGCCCGACCCCGGGCGGCACCGCCGCGGGGCCCGGGTGCGGCTGGTGGCCTGGCTGGCCCGGCGGTTCGGGACCAGGGCGGTGCTGCCGATCGTCGAGCGGGCCGAGATCGCCGACGCCGGCCACTACGACGGCGTGCCCGACGCCACCGTGGCCATGGCCACCGACGAGCGCATCCACGCCCGGGTCCTGGCCGGGCTGACCCCGGCGGCGGCCCGTTCGGGCGGGATCATGCGGGGCGAGCGCTGGCACCGGGGCGACGCCTCGGGAGCCCTGCGGGCGGCCATCTTCGGGGTCAACGACGGTCTCGTCTCCAACCTGGCCCTGGTCATGGGCGTGACCGGCGGGACCGCCGACCGGGGGCTGATCCTGCTCGCCGGGGTGGCCGGGCTGCTGGCCGGCGCCTTCTCGATGGGCGCGGGCGAGTACATCTCGGTGACCTCCCAGCGCGAGCTGTTCGAGCGCGAGATCGCGCTGGAGGCCGAGGAGATCGAGGCCATGCCGGACGAGGAGGCCAACGAGCTCGCCCTCATCTACCGGGCCAAGGGCGTCGGCCGCGAGGAGGCCGAGGCGATGGCGGCCCGGATCATGGCCGACCGGCCGGCCGCCCTCGACACCATGGCCCGCGAGGAGCTGGGCCTCAACCCCGACGAGCTCGGCTCCCCCTGGGGGGTGGCCACCTCCAGCTTCGTGTCGTTCGCGGCCGGGGCGGTGGTGCCGGTGCTGCCCTGGCTGGTCGCCTCGGGCGCGACCGCCTTCGTCGCCTCGATCGTCCTGTCCGTCCTCGCCCTGTTCCTGGTCGGCGCCGGCATCAGCCTGCTCACCGGCCGTTCCCTCCTCCAGTCCGGGGCCAGGCAGCTCCTGGTCGGCGGGCTGGCCGCCGCGGCCACCTTCGGGATCGGCCGCCTCATCGGTGTGAGCGTCAGTTGACCGAGACCCCCATGACCAACGGCGAGCTGCGGCGGGTGCTGCTGCTCGGCCCCCCAGGTGCTGGCAAGGGCACCCTCGCCCCCCACCTGTCCGAGCTGCTCGGCGTGCCGCACGTCTCGTCCGGGCAGCTGCTGCGGGCCTCGGCCGCCGAAGGCGACCCGCACCGGATCGCCGAGCAGGTGCAGCGCGGCCATCCGGTGCCCGACCGGGTCGCCCTGCAGGTGATCGCCGACCAGCTCGGCGACGGGTTCATCCTCGACGGCTTCCCCCGCAACATCCGCCAGGCGGCCGAGCTGGACCGGCTGCTGCAGCGCGAGGGGCGCGATGTCCAGCTCGTGCTGGAGCTGGTCGTCCCCGACGAGGTCGCCTCGGCCCGGCTGTCGCGGCTGGCCCGGATGGAGAGCCGCAGCGACGACAGCCCGGACACGGTCGCGGCCCGCCTGGTCACCTACCGGCGCGAGGCCGGGCCGCTGCTGGCCCATTACGTCGGCCGGGTCCGCCGGGTCAGCGCCTCCGGCGACGTCGACGAGGTCTTCCAGCGGGCCGAACGGGCCCTGGCCTCCCGCCCCCGTACCGTCTCCGGCTGACGCTCCGGCCGGCGGGCCTAGCCGACCCGCGGGCTGCGCCGCTCCAGCAGGACCACGTCGCGCCAGCGGCCGTCGAGCCTTCCCAGCCGCTCGCGGACCCCGACCGTCCGGAACCCGCAGCGCCGGTGCAGGGCCAGGCTGGCCGCGTTCTCGGGGAAGATCCCGGCCTGGACGGTCCAGATTCCGGCGGCCTCGGCCCCGGCGACCAGGCGCTCCAGCAGCGCCCGGCCGACCCCTCGGCCGGCAGCCGCCCCGGCCACGTACACGCTGGCCTCGGCCACCCCGGCGTAGGCGCGGCGCTCCGAGACGGGGGAGAGGGCCGCCCACCCCACGACCTGGCCGCCCACGGTGGCCACCAGGCGGTGGCCGGCCAGGTGGGCGCGGTCCCACTCCGCCCACGCCGGGGCGGCGGTCTCGAAGGTGGCGTCGCCGGTGGCGATACCCTCCTCGAAGATCGCCCGGACCGCCGGCCAGTCGGCGGCGGTCAGGGGCCGGACCAGCGGGTCGTCCCGCCCGGGGCGGGGCCCGATGGCGAGCTCGGTCTTCAGCTCACCGCCTTCTGCACGAGCGCGGCGATCCTGGCCTCGTCGTCGTCGGTCAGCTCCTTCAGGGCGAAGGCGGTCGGCCACATCGTGCCCTCGTCGAGCTTGGCCGAGTCGTTGAACCCGAAGGTCGCGTACCGCGACTTGAACTTGTCCGCGCTCTGGAAGAAGCAGATGACCTTGCCGCCCTTGGCATAGGCGGGCATCCCGTACCAGAGCCTCGGGGAGAGGTCCGGCGCGCTGGCCGTGATGACGGCGTGGAGCCGCTCGCCCAGGGCGCGATCCGCCGCCGGCATCCCGGCGAGCTTCTCCAGCACGTCGCTCTCCCCGTCGGCCTTGCCCGTCCGCAGCTCCTTGGCGCGCTCCTTCATCGCGCCCCGTTCCTCCTCCGTGAAGCCCTTGGTGTGCTTGTCGGCCATGATGGTTGCGCTCCCCTCGGTCGACGACGTTCGCTGGAACGACGGGTCAGGCCGTCGCCTCGTGGGCGTCCTTGGCCGGCTGGAGGATCCGGATGGCGTTGCCGAAGGGGTCACGGATGCCCATGTCGGTACCGTAGAAGTGGTCGGTGGGCTCCTGGGTGAAGTCGGTCACTCCGCGCGCCTTGAGGGTCTCGTACAGACCCCGGGCGTCGTCGGTGTGGATGACCAGCGAGCCCATGGCGCCCTTGGTGATCAGCTCGCGGAGCTGCGCGGCGGTGGCGTCGTCGTGGAGCGGCGGGCCCGGCTGCTCCAGGAAGAGCTCGACGCCGGGGTCGCCGGGGAAGCGCACCGTCAGCCAGCGGAAGGGGCCCTGCTTGACGTCCTGGGCCACCTCCAGCCCGAGCTTGCTGACGTAGAAGTCGAGCGCCTCGTCCTGGTCGAGGACCATGACGGAGGTGACGTTCAGCTTCATCATCGCCTGGGTTCTCCTTCGCGAGGGTCGATGGGACAACCCTCATGCTAGAGAGCGGCGGCCGCGGTGGCTTCTCCAGAACTGCTCGATCGCAGCGCCGTCCCCGCCGCCGGCCGCGGCCGCGTGGTCGCCATCTGGAAGCAGTTGGGCGCCACCATCGGCACATGGGCCAGGCGGTAGCCCGACGGCGTCTCGCCGACGATCTCCCGGAACGTGCGGCTGAAGGTCCCCAGGCTGGTGAAGCCGACGTCCATGCAGATGTCGGTGACGCTGCGGTCGGTCTCGCGCAGCAGGAACATCGAGCGCTCCACCCGCCGCAGCTGCAGGTACCGGTGCGGCGTCTCCCCGAAGGCGGCCCGGAAGCAGCGGATGAAGTGCGCCTCGGAGAGGTGGGCCACCGCGGCCACGGCGGGGACGTCGAGCGGCTCGGCGTAGGCGCGGTCCATGGCGTCGCGGGCGCGTAGCAGGCGTCGGTTCAAGTCCTCGACTTCCCGGCTCACGCCGCAACGCTACACCACGCAGGGGGTGTGGTCAGCGGGGCGGGCGCACCCGGGCCGACTCCAGCGCGGTCACCCGGGCCAGGATGCGCTCGCGGCGGGCCGAGGTGGCCACCAGGACCAGGCCGAGGCCGAGGGCGGCGGTGCCGGCCAGCAGCAGCGAGGTGGAGCGCGAGGGACCGGTGAACGGCAGGTTGCACATGGCCGCCCCCTTGGCCATGGAGTGGTCGGCGAAGGCGACCTTGGTGCCGTCGGGGCGGCTCACGGTCAGCCGGATGCTCAGCACCTGATTGAGCCGGGCCGGCAGCTTGACCATGAAGTCGCCCTTGGCCGAGGTCCGCACTGTCTGGCCGGCCAGGGCGCTGCCGTTGTCGCGGTTGGTCAGCTTGAGGTCGAGGGTGGCGTTGGGGGAGAGGCCCTTGCCCATGGCCGTGATGCTGGTGCAGGTCATGTCGTGCAGGCCGACGTGGCTCTTGGTCTCGGCGGCGGAGGCGGCGGCGGGAAGCGACAGCGCCGCCAGCAGGCCCAGGACCGCAAGGATCCTGCACAGGCGCATGCTGATCGTCCTTTCTGGAGGGGGTGGCTGACCCGGGGGTGGGGTCAGTGACTCGACATCACATCGCCGAGGTGGCGGCGCGGACCACCAGGTCGTCGACCAGCAGGCTGGTCCCGCTGGCCAGGGTGGGGGCGAGGATCTCCACGGCCAGGACGGCGCCCTTGCGGTGGGCGTCGTGGGACACGTCCAGGCGCTGCCAGGCCCCGGCGGTGGCCACCGCGCCGACCGTGTCGACCGCGAACCGCCTGCCCCCGCGCAGCTCGAACAGGTTGACCTCGACCTCGACCCCGGGCTTGCTGGCCCGGAACCAGACCGCGGCCTCGTAGCGCTGGTCCCCCTTGAGGGTGGTCACCTCGGGGTGGACCAGCCCCGGCTGCCGGGACGACCCGCGGGTCAGGCGCAGGGCCCAGCCGCCCCGGCGGCCGTCGGGGGAACGGTCCAGGCCGGCCTGGCCGACGGGCCGCCACCCGGCCAGGCCGGCCTCGAACCCGGGGTCGGCCAGCAGGTTGCCGTCCTCGGGGTCGGGGGCGGGTCGGGGGGTGGCCGGGGTCGGGGTGGTGACGGCGGCGGCCCTGGTGGTGGTCGGGGCGGGGGGGAGCAGGTTGGGCAGGCGGGCGGCGCTGGACTCGGGCCGGTCGAGCAGGGAGCCGATCAGGATGACGGTGGTGAGCCCGATCGCCACCAGGGCGAGGATCGACTCGGCGAGCAGGTGCTCGCGGGCCCGGGGCCGGGTCCGCGACGGCGGGGCGAGGTGACGTGGCGGGGTCCGCTGCATGCCCGAAACCTGACAGTCGATCCTAATGGCCCGGTAACGCCGGGAAAGTCGTGGGAATCAGCCGTCGGTGGGGCCGCCGGCCGCGTCGGCCAGGAACGCCGTGGCGGCGGCCGCCTGGGCCTCGGCCTCGGCGTGGCGGCCCTGGCGGGCGAGGAGGCGGGCGGCGGCCAGGCGGGCGTCGGCCTCGTCGGGCAGGGAGCCGATGGCCGCGTAGCGCCCGGCCGCGGCCAGGGGGTCGCCGGCGGCCAGGGCCCTGGCCGCCTCCAGCCACGGGGTGGTCGGGATGCCACGGCGGTCCAGGGCCTCGGCCGGGATCCCCAGCTCGGCCATGACCATGCCGAGGTCGGCACCCAGGTCGGGCACGAGCACCCCGCCACCCAGGCTGTCCAGCAGCGTCCCGGCCAGCTCGGCGGCCTCGTCCCGGCGGCCGGCGGCCAGCAGCGTCCTGGCCAGGAAGGCCCGGGTCGGGTGCAGGTCCTGGGGGTCGCGGGCCCGGACGGCCAGGGCGTGGGCCTTCTCGGCGTCGGCCAGGGCGTCCTCGATCCTCCCCTCGGCCAGCCGGATCCGGCCCCGCCACATCCGGCACTCCCACTCCAGGTAGTGGTGCTCGTCGGTGGCCACCAGGTCGTCGACGAGGGCGACGACCGTCGACCAGCGCCCGGTCCAGTAGTGCTCGGCGACCCGCTGGAGCTCGATCGAGCGCCGCCAGCGCCGCGACCCGAACCGCTCGGCCTGGCGGGTCCCGGCGGCCAGGGCGGCGAAGCAGCGCCGCAGGTCACCCATGGTGGCGGCCGCCCACCCGAGGTTGAGCTGCCACAGGGTCCCGCTGGGCGTGGCCAGCTCCTCGAAGCGGGCGATGGCCGCCTCGAGGTCGTCCAGCCCGCCCGGGTCGCCGGCCTCGACCCGGGCCGTGCCGATCGCCCCCAGGGCGTCGGCCTCCAGGTCGGCAAGCCCCAGGGTCCTGGCCATGGCCAGCAGCTCCCGCCCGACCGCCAGGCCCTCGGCGTGCCGGCTGGCCACCACCAGGTGCATCATCGCCCCCCGGAGGACGGCCGCCTTGGTCGCCGACGGCAGCGCCCCGGCGACCAG
>DASZON010000281.1:0-17823 GCA_035550755.1 Actinomycetota bacterium
TGGCCAGGGTGTCCACCGACGCCCGGTTGATCTCGGCCGGCCACTTGGGAAGGATCAGCTTCTGGATGACCGCCTCGTCGATCTGGGTGTAGCTGGTGAGCACCTGGCGGGCCTCGTCGGGATGGGCGTCGGCGTAGGCCAGCGACTCGGTCATGGCGTCGGTGAACTTGCTCACCAGGTCGGGGTCGTCCTTGGCGAGCTGCTCGGAGGTGAAGTACAGGGCCACGGTGAGGTCGGGGGCGGTGTCGACGTAGTTGGAGGCGACCAGGTGGCCGCCGGCCGCGAGGGTCGCCGACAGGAACGGCTCGACCACCCAGACCGCGTCCACCCGGCCCGCCTCCAGGGCGGCCGGCATGTCGGGGAAGGCCAGCTCGACGAACTTGATCGACGAGGGGTCGCCGCCGGCCTTGCGGACCGAGGCCCGGATGGTGGAGTCGCCGATGTTCTTGAGGGTGTTGACCGAGACCTGCCTGCCCTCCAGGTCGGCGGCCGTCTTGATGGAGTCGTCCCTGGTCACGATGCCGCTGTAGTCGGCCTTGTCCTTGCCGGTGGAGGCGACCCCGTTGGCCACGACCTTGAGGGGCAGCCCGCGCGACTGGGCGATCAGCAGCGAGGTGACGTTGCTGAACCCGAACTGGAACTGGCCGCTGACCACCCCGGGCACGATCGCCGCCCCGCCCTGGCCGGTCTCCAGGGTCAGCTCCATCCCCCGCTTGGAGAAGAACCCCTTCTCCTTGCCCAGGTAGATGGGGGCGACGTCGAGGATCGGGATGACCCCGACCTTCACCTGCTTGGTGCCGCCGCTCGACGCCTGGCCGCCGTTGTCGTCGCCGGAGGAACCGCAGCCGGCGGCGGCGAGGAGCACCAGTGCCACGAGGGAGATGAGGGATCGACGCATGCTGGGCTCCTTGTCGGACCCGCGGCCTGTTCCGGCCAGAACGTATGTCCCCGCTGAAACCAACGTCAACCGCGCACGAAGTGGCCGAGGAGCAGGCGGGTGACCCGCTCGGGCTGCTCGATGTTGGCCAGGTGGGCGGCGCCACCGACGACGTCCAGCCGGGCGCCGGGGATCGCCGCCGCGATCGCCTCCGCCTTGGCCGGCGGGGTCGCCGGGTCGTCCGCCCCGGCGAGCACCAGGGTCGGGGCGGTGATGCTGGCGAGCCCGTCCCGCAGGTCCATGACGGCCAGGGCCTCGCAGCAGCCCGCGTACCCCTCGTCGGGGGTCGCCCGGAGCATGCCCGCGGCCCGCTCCAGCTGGGCGTCGTCGCGGAAGGAGGGGGTGAACCAGCGGCTGAGGACCTCCTCGGCCACCGAGGCGGTCCCCCCGGCCCGGACCTTGGCCGCCCGCTCCAGGTACACCTCCCCGTTGACGGTGGCCGCGGTGCAGCACAGGGCGAGGCGGTCGATGCGGTCGGGGGCGTGGGCGGCCACCCACATGCCGACCATCCCGCCCAGCGACAGCCCGCAGAACGAGACCCGGCCGAGCCCGAGCTCGTCGAGCAGGCCGAGCAGGTCGGTCCCGAGCTCCTCGATCCGGTAGGGGCCGGGCGGCACCTCGGAGCCCCCGTGGCCCCGGTGGTCGTAGCGCAGCACCCGCAGGCGCCCGGCGAGCGCGGCCACCTGCTGGTCCCACATGGCCATGGTCGTGCCCATGGAGTTCGCCAGCACCAGCACCGGCGCCTCCTCGGGCCCGTCGAGCGCGAACCCCAGCCCGACCGGCCGCGACCGGGCCGGCGACGCCGGGGCGGCCGGTCGGCCCCGGTGCGCGGTCAAGGCGCGGTCCACGAGCTGGTCGGCCGACCCGAGGTAGCCCGCAGGGTCCAGCAGCCGGTCGACCTCGGCCTCGTCCAGGTGCGCACGGACCGTCGGGTCGGCCACCAGGGCCGCCCGCAGGGGCCGTCCCGATCCGGCGGCGTCGCCGGCCAGCCGCCGGACGAGGTCGTTGGCCGCCACCCGTCCCAGCGCGCCGGCCAGGCGCCCGGCGACCCGTTCGGTCATCGGCAGGCCCCCGGCCGCCTCCAGGTTGGCCCGCATCCGCTCGGGGTGGACCTCCAGCCCCTCCAGCAGCGCCCGGGTGCGGGCGGCGGCCCCGCCGACCAGCCGGAGCAGCTCCGCCTGGGGCTCCCACTCGGCGTGCCAGGCGCCGGTGGCCCGCTCCTGCTCCTGGTCCATGGCGGCGAGCAGGGTGGCGACCAGCCCCGGGACCCGGGCGGTGGCCGCCCGGACCAGCACCGCGGTGACCGGGTTGCGCTTGTGGGGCAGGGTCGAGGACCCGCCCCGGCCATCGGTGGCCGGCTCGCTGACCTCGCCGATCTCGGTCTGGGCGAGCAGGGTCACGTCGAGGGCGAGCTTGCCCAGCACCCCGGCCGCCGTCCCCAGCGCCCCGGCGAGCTCGGCGACCCGGGTCCGGTCGGTGTGCCAGGGCAGGTCCGGCTCGCCCAGCCCCAGCTCCCGCGCGTAGTGCCGGGCGACCTCGACCCCGTCCGGTCCGAGGGCGGCCAGGGTCCCGGCGGCCCCGCCGAGCTGGGCGGCCAGCCGGGTGCGGCGGACCCGGTCGAGCCCGGCCGCGGCCTCCCCCAGGGCCGTCAGCCACCCGGACGCCTTGAGGCCGAAGGTGGTCGGCAGCGCCTGCTGGCCAAGGGTCCGCCCGGCCATCACCGTCGCCCGGTGCCGGTCGGCCAGGACGGCGGCGGCCCGGGCCGCCCCGTCGAGGTCGTCCAGGACCGGCTGGAGGGCCCGGGAGGCGACCAGGGAGGCGGCCGTGTCCAGGATGTCCTGGCTGGTGGCGCCGTGATGGACCCAGCGGGCCGCCTCCGGCCCGGCCGCCTCGGCGACCACCGCGGTCAGGTCGCGGACCAGCGGGACCACCGGGTTGCCGGCTCCGAGGGCCCGCCGCCCCAGGTCGGCGGGGTCGAACCGGCCGGCCTGGCAGGCCGCCGCGATGGCGGCGGCGGCCTGGTCGGGAACGATCCCCACCCGGGCCGACGCCGCCGCCAGGGCGCGTTCGGCGTCGAGCATCGCCTGGAGGAACGCCCGGTCGGAGACCTCGGCGTCGGTCCGGGAGCCGCCGGACAGCGGCCCGAGCAGCCCCCCGCGCTCAGATGGCAAGGAACGGGGTCTCCCGCTCGCCCTGCAGGTGGATGTCGAACCGCAGCCCGTCCCCGTCGGGGACCGCGACCAGCCGGGCCCGCACCCCGGGGTCGGGGATCGAGCCCAGCACCGGGTCGGCGGCGTTCGCCTCGGCCTCGTCGGGGAAGTAGATGCGGGTCACCAGCCGGCTCAGCAGCCCCCGGGCGAACACCGACACGTCGATGTGCGGGGCCTCCAGCCCGCCCCCGTCCGGCGCCGGGACCGGCCCCGGCTTGAGGGTCCGGATGGCCCAGCGCCCCTCGGGGCCGGTCGCCGACCGCCCGAACCCCCGGAACCCGCCGCCTGGCCCGCGCGGGTCGTCGGGATGGGCGAAGCAGCCCGCCGGGTCGGCCTGCCAGCTCTCGACCAGGGCGTCGGGCACCGGCTCCCCGGCCCCGTCCAGCACCCGGCCCCGGATCCGGACCGCGCCCGGGGTGTCCCCGGGGACGACGTCGGGCCCGTCGGCCCAGATCAGGCCGACGGCGAAGAACGGTCCGATGGTCTGGGACGGGGTCGCCGGGAAGGTCACGGCTCGTCCTCCTCGTCGTCGCGCGGCGTCGCCTCGCGGCCCCGCAGGACGATGTCCCAGCGGTACCCGAGGGCCCACTCCGGGGTGGTCAGGTCCATGTCGAGGCGCGACACCAGCCGTTCCCGGGCCGCCTCGGGCACCGAGGAGAGGATCGGGTCGAACGGGAACAGGGGGTCGCCGGGGAAGTACATCTGGGTGATCAGCCGCTGGGTGAACGACCGCCCGAACAGCGAGAAGTGGATGTGGGCGGGCCGCCAGGCGTTGGGGTGGTTCTTCCACGGATACGCCCCCGGTTTGACGGTGACGAACCGGTACCGCCCCTCGCGGTCGGTGAGGCACCGCCCGGCGCCGCTGAAGTTCGGGTCAAGGGGAGCCGGATGGCGGTCGCCGTCGTGGCGGTAGCGCCCGGCCGCGTTGGCCTGCCAGACCTCGACCAGGGTGCCCGGGACCGGTCGCCCGCCCTCGTCCAGCACCCGCCCCTCGACCACCATCCGCTCCCCCAGCGGCTCGCCGGCGTGCTGCATGGTCAGGTCGTGGTCGTGCCCGGTCACCCGCCCCTCGCCCAGGAGCGGCCCGGTGATCTCGGTGAGCCGGTGCGGCAGCGCGACCATCGGCCGCCGCGGGTGCCGCAGGGCCGTCGACCGGTAGGCGGGGAAGTCAAGCGGCGGATGGGTCCCCGGCGCCTCCCGGCGGTACCCCGGCACGACCTCGGACATGCGACCGCTCCCTTCACCTCCCGGAGGGTCCCAGGGTAGCCCTCCGGCGGCGGCCCGACGGTTCAGCCGGGCAGGCGCAGGCCGGCCAGGGCCGGGACGACCTTGGACCCGAAGGCGTCGATGAACGCCCGCTGCTGCTCGGCCTGGCCGACCTCGTGCAGGTAGATCCGGTCGAACCCGAGCTCGGCGTACTCGGCCAGCCAGGCGGCATGACGGCCCAGGTCGGCCGAGACGAGCACGGCCGAGCGCACGTCCTCGGCGGTCACGTACCGGGCCGCGGCCTCGAACTGCTCGGGCAGGACCAGCTCCATGGCCAGGACGGGGTCGAAGACGTTGCTGGCCCACTGGTCGTGGGCCACGGCCAGGGCGGTCGCCTCGTCCGGCGCCCATGACAGGTGGACCTGGAGGAACAGCGGCTTGCCGTCGCCGCCGCCGTCGCGGAAGGCGTCGATCACCGCCCGCAGCCGGTCCCGCGGCTGGTTGAGGGTGACCAGCGCGTCGGCCCAGCCGCCCACCCAGGCGGCCGTCTCCGGGCTGATGGCCGCCCCGACCAGCATCGGCGGCCGCTCGGGCAGGGTCCACAGCCGGGCCCGGTCGACCCGGACGAGCCCGTGGTGGGTGACCGTCTCGCCGGCCAGCAGGGCCCGGATGACCTCGACCGCCTCGCCGAGGCGGGCCCGCCGTTCGGCCTTGGGCGGCCAGCGGTCGCCGGTGATGTGCTCGTTGGAGGCCTCGCCACTGCCAAGGGCGAGCCAGAAGCGGCCTGGGTACATCTCGCTCAGGGTGGCTGCGGCCTGGGCCACGATCGCCGGGTGGTAGCGCTGCCCGGGGGCGTTCACCACCCCCAGGCTCAGCCCGGTGGCCTGCAGGGCCGCCCCCAGCCAGGACCAGGCGAACCCGCTGTGCCCCTGCCGCGGGCTCCAGGGCGCGAAGTGGTCCGAGCACATCGCCGCCTGGAACCCGGCCGCCTCGGCCGCGACCACGCAGGCCAGCAGCTCGCTCGGGGCCAGCTGCTCGTGCGAGGCGTGGTAGCCGACGACCGGGCCCGGGCCGGGCTCCTTGGCCATGGGGTCCTCCCGCTCGACGTGGTCTGCCACGCACTAACCGCCGGAGCCTCCGCTCAACCGTCGCGGCGTCGACCGGGGCGGACCGTCAGGCGGGCGGGACGATCTCGGCGAGGCGGTCGATCTGGTCGAGGTCGGGCACCGAGGGGTCGAAGATGAGCTCGTCCACTCCCAGCTCCTCGAACGCCGCGGCCACCTGGCGCACGGCCTCGGGGGTCCGGGGGACACCCTTCGCGATGCCCTCGGCCCAGTCGCCGATGAACCCGTAGTAGGTGCGGAGGTTCCGCAGGGAGGTCTCGGTGTGCTCCTCGCCCAGGGAGTAGTACGTCAGGACGACGACCCGGGGGGTGCCGGTGCCGCCGGCCTGCTCGAAGGCGACCCGGAACTCCTGGATGGCGCCGCCGGCCATCTCCGGCGGGGCGCCGCCGATGGTGAAGCCGGCTCCCCAGCGGGCCGCCCGCGGGGCGGCCAGCTTGGACTGGCCGCCCATCAGCAGCGGGACCCGGCCCCCGGTGGCCGGCGGGCCGACCGGGAACTGGCTCCCGGCCACCGGCTGGCCGGCCCACGCCTGGTGGAGCAGCTCGAGGTCGGCGTCGAAGCGGCGGCCGCGGTCGGTGAAGGACCGCTCGGCCAGCTGGTAGTCGTCGGGGCGGCCGCCAACCCCCAGGCCGAGGGTGAGGCGGCCCTCGGAGATCTGGTCGAGGCAGGCGGTCACCTTGGCCAGCAGCACCGGGTTGTAGAGCGGCGCCAGGAGCACGTTGGTGAGCAGGCCGATCCGCTCGGTGACGGCCGCGGCCGCGGTCAGGGCGGTGAGCGAGTCGTAGCTCGGGTAGGCGACCCGGTCGATGGTGGCCAGCGAGGAGAAGCCGTGCGCCTCGGCCCGCCGGGCCCAGTCGACCAGCAGCCGGCCGGGGACGTCCAGGGACGTGTTCGGCAGGCCGATGCCAATCCGCACGCGGCTCCTCCTCAGCTCCGCCTGGAGCGGGTCAGGACTGCGCCTGGGTGATGTTGACCATCCAGGGGATGCCGAACCGGTCGACACACATGCCGAACTCGTCGCCCCACATCTGCTTCTCCAGCGGCATGGTCACGGTGCCGTCGCCGGACAGCTTCTCCCAGTAGCCGCGCAGGGCGTCGGCGTCGTCGCCGCTGAGGCTGATGGTGATGGTGTCGCCGGGGTTGCGCTGCATCCCGGTCGGGGTGTCGGAGGCCATCAGGGTGAAGCCGTTGTCCGCCTCGAGCTGGGCGTGCATGATCTTGTCGGCATCGGGCGAGTCGGCCTGCCCGAACTCGCCGAAGGTGCTGACCGTGAGGTTGCCGCCGAACACGTCCCGGTAGAACTCCATCGCCTGCCTGGCGGTGCTGTCGAAGCTGATGTACGGGTTGAGCCGAGAGGCCATCACGCACTCCTTTTGCAGTGACGAGTCGTGGGCGCTGGCAGCCTACTCCCGAGGGCCGACAAGCGTAACCGCCCAGCTCAGGAGGAAGAAATCTCGGTGATCGCCATCCCCGCCGCGGGCGGCCCGCCCTACCAGGAGGCGAAGACGCGGGCCTGGCCGCCCGAGCCGTCCTCGTAGGGGATGAGCCCGACGGTGATGGTGGCGCCGCGCCTCGGGATCCGGCCGAGGTTGTTCAGGTTCTCCACGCCGTAGCGGTCGGCGCCGAGCAGGATCAGGTGGGTGTCGAACGTCTCCGAGATGCCCGGGTCGATGCTGAGGGTGTCCACGCCGAGGGCGCGGATCCCGCGGCGGCGCAGCAGCCACTCGGTGGCCTCGGCCCCGAACCCCGGGAAGTGCAGGACCCCGGAGGCGTCGGCCCCGCGGTAGGCGGCGACGTCGCCGACCTTGGCCGCCCAGCCGGAGTCCATGAGCACGGCGCAGTCGCGGGGGATTTGGCCGTGGCGGCGCTCGAAGACCCGCAGGTCGTCCACGGTCACCACCGTGTCCGGGTCGTGGGCGGCCCGGGCGGCGATGTTGACGACCACCGCCGGCACGATCAGCTCCGAGGGCTTCAGCTCGGGACCGAGGCGGCCGCCGGCGACGAAGTGCCCGGGCGCGTCCACGTGGGTCCCGATGTGCTCGATGATCCGCCATTCCTGCATGTAGTAGCCGTCGTCCTCGATGGTGGCGACGGTCCGCCGGACTGGCTCCTCACCCGGCGAGAAGGGCGGGAACGAGGTGGTCAACGGGTGGGTGAGGTCCCGCAGCCCGTGCCCTCCGTGGCGGGACGCCGGCCCGCGCTCCCCCGCCTCGGCCGTCCCCCCGAGGGCCGCCGAGGCGGCCACCGCCGCCGCCCCCACCATCGCCGCCCGCCGGGTCACCTTCGACCCCCGCGCCAGCTCCAGGCACGTCTCGGTGCACATACGCCGCTCCTTCCCTCGATCCGGACGCCCGTGGGTACGTCACCCATCGGCGCCGCAGAACGCAACTACCGGGCCGGTCCCTCCTAGGGCAGCTGGGTCCGCTTGTAGATCCGGGCCGAGCTGGCCATGAGCACGGTCGCCCGGCCGCCGGTGGAGACCACGATCGGGTCGAGGCGGCTGGGCGAGGCCTGGACGGTGGCCTTGGTCCAGGCGCCGTTGCCGAGCTTCTCGGCCAGCACCGTGCCGTCGCCGACCTGCGCCCAGGCGACGTGGGTCTGGCCGGTCGAGCGGGAGATGCTGGTCGAGCGGCCGTTGGACACGAACGCCTTGTGCTGGAAGGTCCCCGAGAGGTTGTCGGCCTCGAACACCTGCCCGCCGCGCAGCCAGGCCAGGTAGATGTGGCCGCCGGGGCCCGCGGTGGTGTCGATGCTGGGGTCGGTGTTGATGCCGATGGCGGCGAGCTGCTGGCCGGCCCACACCCCGGTGCTCCCCGACGCCAGGGCCAGGCGCAGGTTGCTGTGGGTGGGCTCGTTGCCGAAGCCGTTGTCACGGATGAAGGCGAGCGCTCCCCCGCCGCCGGGCTTGAAGGCCAGCGCCGGCTGGGAGTCGTTGTCGGGGTTGTTGGTCACCTGGGTGCGGCCGAGGGTCCCGCCGTAGGTCTTGGCCTGGAACAGCTCGATCTGGGCGAACTCGCCGCCCGGGCCGACCTGCTCGGTCCAGACCGCCCACCAGGTGTCGAACGGCCCGGCGATCACGTCCCCCTGGGGCTGGGCCGCGCCCGGGCTGGTCGACGAGAGCTGCTGGACGGCCCCGAAGGTGCCGTTGCCGATGAGGCGCCGGCCCAGGAAGATCCCGCCGCCGTTGGCGAACAGCACGTAGGCCGAGATGCCGTTCTGGCTGCTGGCCAGGACCTGCCCCCGGTAGGGCGAGAGCTCCTTCTTGGCGGCCGCCCCCGAGGTGGCGATGTACCAGATGTCGTCGGTGGCGCAGCCGCTGCCGATGAAGTTGACGAACCCGCGGATCCCTCCGGAGCCGATCGAGGCGTCGCCGTTGGCGATCCCGATGGTGCAGCCCGGCGGGGGCTGGGCCACCGTCTGGACCGACCCGAACGGCCCCACGGCTCCGGCCGGGAAGGCGATGGCGACCACGACGGCGGCGGCGACGACGGCGACCAGCAGGGCGCGGCGAGCCCGCATGGCCCCCCCCTTCGTCCAGGACCTGCCCTATGGCAGATCAGCACCCTGCATCATGGTTTGGGAGTATTGACAGTGCAAGCAAGTAGCTCGGCCACCGGCGCCGGAGACGACACTGGAACAGCGAACCGCGGCGTGGTGTTGAACCCCTTGCATTGAAGCTTCTTGAAGCAAGGACACGCATGGCCCACTGCGTCACGTGCGGGAGCGAGCTGCATCCCGAACGGGCCGAGAAATACGACTACTGCACCAGGCGCGAGTGCCGCGAGCAGAACGCCAGGCCGCTGACGATCGCCGCGGTCGCCGTCAACAAGGCGGCCGACGAGTACCTGGTGGTGAACGACCGGACCAGGGCCGACCTGGCCGCCGGCAAATACCAGGACCAGCGGAAGTCCTCGTCGGTCACTGACGGGCGCCCGCTGCGGAGGGCGGCGGGCCCGCCGCCCCGTCCCAGGACCGCTCCCCGGCGGCCCACCGCCCGGAAGCCGCCGGAGCCGGGGCGGCCCACCTGGACGAGGTCGCAGGAGGACCTGGCCGGGATCTACGGCGCCCAGGGGCTGCGCCCCGACGAGATCGCCGAGCGGCTCGGGGTGAGCCGCTCCACCGCCACCCAGATGGTCCTAGCCGCGAAGCGCCGGCTGCCTCGCTGAGCCGCCGGCCCGGGCGGCCCTGGCCTGTGCCGGCGTGCCGCCGGCGGCGACCCGGGAGGCGGTGAGGCCGGCCACCAGGGCGGCCACGATCGCGTTGGCGACCAGGAACGCCGGTGAGCGGCCGTCGGTGCCGGCGCTGAGCCCGTGGACGGTGGTCATCAGGTACACGCCGAACCCGGCGTAGTGGACGCGCCGCCACAGCCGCCGGGGGACCCGCGGCCGGGCCAGGGAGGTCAGCTCGACCGCCAGCAGCAGGTACAGGCCGGCGATGCCCCAGGCGACGGCCAGCGGGTGCCAGTCGCCGGTCAGGGGGACGAGCACGTTGACCAGGCTGAAATGGACGTAGCTGTCGGCGAGCACGGCCAGGATGTGGACCGCGGTGAACACCAGGGCGAGGCCGCCCAGGAACCGGTGCAGGTCCAGCAGCCAGGTCGGGCGGGGCCGGCGGCCGAGCAGCCGGGTCGAGAGGGCCAGCCCCCACACCACCGAGGCGGCGGCCAGCCCCCAGGCGACGATCCCGCTCGCCCGGGCCGTGAACCAGAACAGCTGCGAGCTCATCGGCCCACCCCCGCGCCGTCGCCGGCAAGGAACCGGCCGAACCCGCCGGTGGGATGCCGGCCGCCGCGGTCGTCGACCAGCAGGCCGTCGGCCCCGGCCACGGTGAGCAGGGCCCGGCCCCGGTCCAGGCCGCCCAGGAAGGCCGCCTTGGCCAGCACCTCGGCCTGCCAGCCGCGGGCGGCCAGGACGGTGACGGCGGCAAGGCCGGTGTCGGCCGGCGACCCGGTGGCCGGGTCGATCAGGTGGTGGCGGCGGCCGCCGGCCGGCCCCCAGGCCCGCCGGACCCGGCTGGAGGTGGCGACCGCCCCGCGGTCCAGGGCGACCGTGGCCGCCGGGCCCACCCGTAGCGGGTGCTCGATCGCGACCACCCAGGACCCGCCCCCCGGGGCCGGGCCGTCGGCGCGCAGGTCGCCCCCCAGGTTGACCAGGACCCCGGCCGCGCCGGCGGCCCGGAGCTCCTCGACAACCAGGTCGGCGGCATAGCCCTTGCCGATCCCGCCCGGGTCCAGGCCGACCCCGGCCGGCAGGGTGACCGACGACCGGCCCGGGTCGACGGTCACCCGTGCCCAGCCCCGGCCCAATGGCGACCCGCCGCCGGTGCCGAGGCCGTCGCCGAGCTCCTCGAAGGACCGGTCGTAGCCGGCCCGGAGCACGTCGCCGAGCACGGTCGGGTCATAGCGGCCGCCGGTGACCCTCGCCCCCTCCAGAGCCCGCCCGACCAGGCCGAGGGTCTCGGGGGAGACGGCCATCGGCGAGCCGGCGAGGGCGTTGAGCCGGCTGATCTCGCTGTCGGGCCGGAACCGGCTCCAGCGCCGCTCCAGCTCCTCGACCCGGTCGCGGGCCACCGGGAGCAGGTCCGCGGGGCCGTTGACGAGCACGTGGACATCGCTTCCCATCGCCCGGAACCGCAGCTCGGCCGGGGCCACCATGGTCGCCATCGTCCTCAGCTCCCCTGGCTGCTGGTCATCGGGGAGGCGTCCGAGGACGACCCGGGGGTGGCCCCCCAGCCCGAGGAGGCCGAGCCGGTGTCCTCCTGGGCGCTCGCCGAGCTGGAGGCGGCCGAGGTGGTGGCCGTGGTGGCGCTGCTCTGCCTGGTGGCCATGCCGGCGCCGAGACCGAGGAACAGCACGGCGCTGAGCGTGCCCGCGACCACCCGGGAGCGGGCGGCGGGATGGCGCCGCCTGGCGGGCCGGCGGGGGCCGGCGGCGGTCGGCGTGGGATCCATGGCGGTTCCTTCCGGCGGTTGCTGGTCCGGACGAGCCTGCCCGCCGGACCTTGGGCCCGCCTTGGCGCCGCCTGGGAGTCAGCTGGGAGCCGCGGCCTCGCCGAGCCGGATGGGCCGGCCGATCCCGCTCACGGCCCGGTCCCGCGCGGCCGGTCGGCGGGCGGCTCGGCCGGCCGCCGGGTCGGGTGGGCGCGCAGGGAGCCGGCGTGGGCCCGGGCGGCCGGGTCGCGGCGGGACCTGGCCAGGCTGGCCACGGTGGTGACGGCCAGGATGGCCACGATCACCACCAGCGACCCCAGGGTCGGGATCTCGGGGACGGCGTCGGAGAGGGTGTGCCCCCAGTGCAGGACCAGCTTGACGCCGATGAAGGCGAGCGCCACGGCGAGGCCGGTGGACAGGTAGACGAGCCGGTCGAGCAGCCCCTGGACGAGGAAGAACAGAGCCCGCAGGCCGAGCAGGGCGAAGGCGTTGGCGGTGAAGACCAGGTACGGCTCGTCGGTGACCCCGAACACGGCCGGGATGGAGTCCAGGGCGAACAGCAGGTCGGTGCTGCCGATGGCGATCAGGACGATGAACAGCGGGGTGACCGCCCGCCGGCCGCCGGCCCGGGTGACGAGCCGGCCCCCCTGGTACTCGGTGGTGGTCGGCAGCACCCTCCGGGTGAGACGGACCAGGGCGTTGTCCTCGACCTCGGGGTCCTCGTCGCGGTGGCGGTACAGCTGGACGGCGGTCCAGATCAGCAGCAGCCCGAAGACCAGGAACATGAACGTGAACAGCTGCAGCAGGGCGGCGCCCACGGCGATGAAGATGGCCCGCATGGCCAGAGCCATCACGATGCCGAAGGTCAGCACCTTCTGCTGGTGCTCGGCGGGGACGGCGAAGGTCGACATGATCACCACGAACACGAACAGGTTGTCGACCGACAGGCTCTTCTCGACCAGGTAGCCGGCGAAGTACTGGCTGCCGATGTCCCAGCCGACGACCAGGCCGAGGACCACCCCGAAGGCGAGGGCGACGGCGATGTAGAACACCGACCAGGCGGTGGCCTCGGCGAAGCCGACCGCATGCGGCCGCAGGGCCCCGACCGCCAGGTCGGCCCCGAGCAGCAGGAGGATCACCGCGATGGTCGCGGTCCACGCCGTTGCTGTGACCTCCACCCTCGAGCTCGGCCGGGTCAGCCGGCGTAGGGGGCGTCGTCGCCGCGGGGGGAGGCGTCGGGGCTGGGCTTGCGGCCCGGCCTGAACCGCCGGTCGGCGAAGACCACCTCCACCGGCTGCTCGTAGCGCCTGCCGTTGACCGGGTCGTGGCGCATGAAGGCCGGCGGGTCGATCCGGACCCGGACGGTGTAGGGGCCCTCGCCCGGGACCCGGGCGTTGCTGCCGTAGTGGTACAGGTAGGGGTGCCAGAGGAACGGCATGGTGGTGGTGAACAGCTCCTGGTCGCCCTCCAGCACCGTGAGGGTGACGTCCAGGGCGGGCACGAACCGGCCGTCGGCGGCGTCGGCGACGGCGATCTCCAGGTGGACGTTGGCCTCCTCGGCCGCCTCCCGCCACACCAGCCGGCCGTCGTCCAGCTCGTACATGCCCTCGGCGTTCTCCTGGACGAAGGCGACCAGGTAGTCGCCGGCCCGCTGGGTGACCGCCCCCGACTCCTCGTCCATCGCCTCCAGGGCCTGGGCGTAGGTGCCGCCCTGGGCGCGGGCGATCTCCAGCTGGTCCGGCTCGGCCTCGTTGCTGGCCGCCATCGGCGGCATGTGCGGCTGGGTCGTCACGGGTCCTCCCTCGGTCCCGATCCTAGCCGAGGCGGGCGGTCGACGCTCGCACGACGAGCTCGGTGGCGAGCTCGACATGGTGGGAGTCCACCGGCTCGCCCGCCGCCAGCCGCAGCGCCGTCCGGACGGCGACCGCGCCCATCTCGCGAAGCGGCTGGCGGACCGTGGTGAGCGGGGGCGCGGCCAGCCGGGCGACCGGGGTGTCGTCGAAGCCGACCACACTCAGGTCCTCCGGGATCCGCCGGCCTCGGCTCCGGGCGGCCTCGATCACGCCGAGGGCGGCCTCGTCGCTGGCCGCGAACACCGCGGTCGGAGGGTCAGGCAGGTCGAGGAGCGCGGCGCCTCCGGCGATCCCGTGCTCGTAGCTGAACCTCCCCGTCCACAGGTAGCCGTCGAGGACAGGGGCTCCAGCGGCTTCCATGGCGCCGCGGTAGCCCTGCATCCGCGCCTGGTTGCAGGCGACGGTCGCCGGACCGCCCAGGTAGGCGATCCGGCGGTGTCCGAGGTCGAGCAGGTGCTGGGTCGCCGCCATCCCACCGGCGAAGTTGGTCGAGCCGACACTCGTCACCCGCGCACTCGGCAGGCTGAGCGGGTCGATGACCACGGCCGGGATGCGCGCCCGGGCCAGGGCGGTCAGCTCCGCGGCCCCGACCGCGCCGGTCACCGCGATGGCCGCCTGACGGCCGGTGGCCAGCTCACGGGCCCAGGTGGCCGGACGCCTCGACCCGGGGCGGCGCCGCCCGCGGGGACGCACGGTGACGACCACGGCGACACCGGCTTCCGCCCCGGCCTCCACGACGCCCTGCAACACCTCGGTGTGGTAGGCGTTGAGCTGGCCCTGGAAGAACAGCTCGATGGTCGGCGACTGCGCCGGCCTGATCCGGCGGGAGACGTAGTCGTGCTCGTGGAGCAGGTCCTGGACGAGCGCACGGGTCGCCGGGGCGACGTCGTCGCGGCCGTTCAGCACCTTGGAGACGGTCGCCACCGACACCCCCGCCGACGCCGCGACGTTGGCCAGCGTGGCCCGCCGGTCCCTCGAGGTCACGCGGCTCTCCCCCTCTTCTCTAGGCGGCGGTGTCGCCGGCGCCCGGGCTGAGCTCCACCGGCGTGATGAGCTGGCGGTCGTGGCCGACCACCCGCACGGCACCGGTGAGCCGCACCTGGCCGCGGCAGGGCAGGTCCGCGGACGACGTCCCCACCATCACCTCGATGTCGCCCGGCTCGACGATCCGCTCGAGCTGGCGGTTGGTGTAGGCGGTGCGGTCGGCGTGGACCAGGAAGGTCACGCCGACACCCTCCCCGGACGCCAGCCGGACGCGGGCGAAGCCGGCGAGCTGCCGTACCGGGCGGGCGACCTGGGCGACGACGTCGTGCAGGTACAGCTGGACCACCTCGTCCCCCTCCCGCGGGCCGGTGTTGCGGACCTGGACCGAGACGGTGAACGCGGCGTCGGTGGGCACCTCGGCGTCGCTGATCCGGAGCCCGTCGACCTCGAAGGTCGTGTAGGACCCGCCGTAGCCGAACGGGTAGAGCGGGGTCGCGTCCAGCGTGCTGATCCCCGCGCTCTCCGGTCCGCCGAGCGGCGGCTGGAGGTAGGTCCTGGGCTGCCCGCCGGGACGTTTCGGGATCTGCACGGGCAGCTTCCCGCTCGGCTGGACCCGGCCGGAGAGGACGCCGGCGATGACCGGCCCGCCCTCCTCTCCGGGCATGAACGCCTGCACCAGGCCGGCGGCGCGGCCACGCACGTCGCCGAGGGCGTAGGGGCGGCCCGAGACCATCACCACGACCACCGGGGTCCCGGTCCGCAGGAGCTCGTCCAGCAGGTCCGCCTGCACCCCCGGGAGCCGGAGGTCCTCGGCGTCGCAGCCTTCGCCGGACGACCCGTGCCCGAACAGGCCGGCGAGGTCGCCGACGAGGGCCACGCAGAGGTCGGCGTCGCGGGCCGCGGCCAGCGCGGCCTCGAAGCCCGACCGGTCCGCTCCCAGCACCTGGCAGCCCTGCTCGTGGACGACCTCGACCCCTGGCAGCTCCGCCGCCAGGGCGTCGACCGCCGTCTGCACCTCCAGCCCCAGCCCGAGATCCGGGTGGCGCGGCAGCACGTGGTTGGGAAAGGCGTAGCAGCCCATGAAGACACGCGGGTCCGCGGCGCAGGGCCCGACGACCGCCACCCGGCGCAGCTCCGGGCGCCCGTCGCCAAGCAACGGCAGCGCCGGCCCGGCCTCGAGCAGGACGACCGACCGCTCGGCCAGCTCCCTGGCCAGGGCGCGGTTGGCGGGCGAGTCGAGGTCGACGGTGGCCGCCCCGGCCACCGAGCTCTCGGGCGTCCAGTCCGCGTCGAGCAGCCCCAGCTCCACCTTCTGGGTGAGGAGCCGGCGGGCGGCCCGGTCCACGAGGGCCTCCGGCAGCTCGCCCCGCCGGACCCGCTCCACGAGGCCGGGACCGAAGCCGATCGTGTCCGGCAGCTCGACGTCGATGCCGGCGGCGAGCGCCTGGGCGCCGGCCTCGTCGAAGTCGGCGGCGACGCGGTGCATGATCGCGAGGAACGGCACGGCCCAGTAGTCGGAGACGACGCTGCCCGTGAACCCCCACTCCCCCCGCAGCAGGTCGGTCAGCAACCAGTGGTCCGCCCCGGCCGGGACCCCGTCCACGTCGGAGTAGGAGTTCATCACCGAGCCGGCGCGCCCCAGGGCGACGGCCGTCTCGAACGACGGCAGGATGACGTCCATGAGCTCGCGGCGGCCCATCGACACGGGTCCGTGGTTCCGCCCCGCCCGGGCCGCGGAGTACCCGGCGAAGTGCTTCAGGGTGGCGATGACGCCAGCGCTCTGCAGCCCCCGTACGTAGGCGGCGCCGAGCACCGAGACGAGGTAGGGGTCCTCACCCATGGTCTCCTCGACGCGGCCCCAGCGGTAGTCGCGCACGACGTCCAGGACCGGCGAGAGACCCTGGTGGACCCCGACGGCCGCCATGTCCCGCCCGATCGCGGCCGCCATCCGCTCGACGAGCTCGGGGTCGAAGGTCGCCCCCCAGGCGATCGCCGCCGGGTAGACGGTGGCGCCGTAGGTCGTGAACCCGGTCAGGCACTCCTCGTGGACCAGCGCGGGGACGCCGAGGCGGGAGCCCTCGAGGACGACCCGGTGCTGGCGCACCAGCTCGGCGGCGCCGGCGGCGGCGGTGATCGGCGCGCTGCCGAAGATCCGGGTGAGGTGGCCGAGCCCGTGCCGGCTCGCCTCTTCGAGCGACAGCGTCCCCCCGGCCGCGAACACGTCCTGGAGCGGCGCCACGGTGTGGTCGGCGCCGTCATCGGGGCCGGCGTCGGGGTCGGCGTCCGGCAGGCCGCCGCCGATCCAGCGGCTGCCGAGCTGGGCCACCTTCTCCTCCAGGGTCATCTGCTCCAGGAGCAGGTCGACCCGGTCGGCGGTGGGAACTGTCGGGTCCTGCCACCGGGGCGTCGCCCGGTCCGCCACCGAGGTCGGGTCGGGTGTCGTCACGGGGGGCCTCCTTCGACAAGGCGATCGGATGGTTCGAAAGCTTTCGCTACGCTTCGCAAAACCGGTTCAGTTGGCCTCAGCAAGCATCTTGACATGCCCCACCGACCTTTCTACCTTAATTCGCGCGGTCACGGTCGAAAGTGCCGACTCCCGGCACGAAATGAGCAGGAGCGTGCTGGGCCTACGGCCGGTCGCAACCGCGTCAGACGACCGACTGGCCGCGGGAGGCCGCGGCTCTCGACACGGGGAGATGACCGTGGAACCCAGGTCCCTGTCTCGGCGCAACTTCCTCGGGCTGGCCGCGGGCACCGCCGCCGGCCTGGCGCTCGCCGGCTGCGGCAGCTCCGGCCCCTCCGACAAGACCAGCGGTGGGGGCGGCAGTGGGGCCGCCGCCGGCGCGGCCACCTACTGGTTCCTCACCGGCCCGCCCGGCGAGCAGATCCGCCAGGGGTCGGTTGACCGGTTCAACCAGGCGAACCCCAACGCCAAGATCACGGTGACGAAGTTCCAGAACGACGCCTACAAGACGAAGATCAAGACGGCCATCGGCGCCGGCCAGGCGCCCACCATCATCTGGGGCTGGGGCGGCGGCGGTCTGCGCAGCTACGTGCAGGCCAGCCAGGTCGAGGACCTCACCTCGTGGTTCGCCGAGAACGCGGCGGTCAAGGACCGGCTGTTCCCCTCGTCCTTCGGCGCGGCCACGATCGACGGCAAGATCTACGCGATGCCGGCCGAGACGGTCCAGCCGATCGTGCTCTACTGGAACAAGAAGGTGTTCGACAAGGTCGGCGCCGAGCCGCCCCAGTCCTGGGGCGACATCATGAGCCTGGTGCCGAAGTTCAACGACGCCAAGGTCGCCCCCATCTCCCTCGGCGGGCAGTCGCGGTGGACCAACATGATGTGGCTGGAGTTCCTCTTCGACCGCATCGGCGGCCCTGAGGTGTTCCAGGCGGTCTTCGACGGCGAGAAGGACGCCTGGTCCAACCCGGCGTCCATCGAGGGGCTGACCAAGGCCCAGGAGCTCATCAAGGCCAACGGGTTCGTCAAGGGCTTCTCCTCCATCACCGCCGACTCCAACGCCGACCAGGCGCTGCTGTACACCGGCAAGGCCGCGATGATGCTCCACGGCACCTGG
>DASZON010000282.1:0-22845 GCA_035550755.1 Actinomycetota bacterium
CCAATCCGCCTGAGTCGTTGTCCAGGGGTCGGCCATGGCGAGCTGGAGCGAGGTTGAGGCGGCGGCGCCGGAGCTGGCCGCCCGGGCCCGGGCGACGCTGGACGCCCACAAGCACAAGGTGCTGGCGACCCTGCGGCGCGACGGGTCGCCCCGGCTGAGCGGGATCGAGGCCACCTTCGCCGACGGCGAGCTGTGGCTGGGGATGATGCCGGGGTCGCGCAAGGCGCTGGACCTGCGCCGCGACCCGCGCCTGGCCCTGCACAGCGCCTCGGTGGACCCGCCCACCGACGACCCGGCCGCCTGGACCGGGGACGCCAAGGTGGCCGGCCGGGCGGTCGAGGTCGACGACCCGGCGCTGCTGGAGCGGCTCGGCGCCGGCGAGGGCGGTGGCGGCGCCCATCTGTTCCGGGTCGACCTGACCGAGGTCGTCCACACCCGGGTCGGCGAGCCCGCCGACCACCTGGTGATCGAGGTCTGGGCGGAGGGCACGGGGCTGCGCCGCCTGCGGCGCGCCTAGGCCGAGGGCCCGGGGGTGGTGCCGCGGGGCCTGGCCCGGGCGCCGGGCCGCGCGGCGGGGTCCGGCTGGCTCATCGGGGGCCGCCGCGGCGCAGGGTCCGCAGCGCCCCGGCGGCGTCGCGGACCTGGGCCAGGCGGCGCCGGAGCCGCCGGGCCCGGTGGCGGCGGCCGGGGCCGAGGCTGTCGAGGACCACGGCGGCGGCGTTGCGGCCCGGCCGGCCGGTGACCCCGCCGCCCGGGTGCGTGCCGGCCCCGGTCAGGAACAGCCCGGCGACCGGGGTCCGGTACCCGGACAGGCTCGGCGACGGCCGCAACGACAGCAGCTGGTCCAGGCTCATCTCCACGTGGTTGGGATTGGCGTGCGGGTTGCCGGTGCGCTCGACCCACTCCACCGGGCCGGTCAGGTGCCGCTCGACCGGGTCCAGGGTGGTCCCCAGCGCCTTCTCGGCCGCCCGCCAGGCGTGGTCGGCGGCCCGCTCCAGGGCGGCCCGGTCCCAGGGCCCGTCGGCCATGCGCCAGGGCACGAACGTGGACAGCCACAGCGCCGCCCGGCCCGGCGGCGCCCAGCCCTCCTCCAGGGCCGAGGGGAAGGCCAGCATCAGCGGCGGCCGCTCGGGCAGCGCCCCCAGCCGGATGGCGGCGAAGGCCCGCTCCAGGTCGCCGGTGGTGTTGGCCGAGAGCTGGAAGGCGCGCTCGAACCCGGGCGGCCCGGGCAGGGCCGGCATGGACGAGAGCACGGCGTCGACCTTGAGCTCGGTCACGTTCGCCCGCCCGACGTGGATGCGCCGGACCTCCTCGGCCACCGCCGCCGGGACGGCCCCGGGGTCGACCAGCTCCCCCAGCAGCCGCCGGGCGTCCAGCGAGGACACCACCGCCCGGCCGGCGGCGACCCGCTCCCCGCCGGCGTGCACGGCCACCGCCCGGCCCCCCGCCACCTCGACCCTGCTCACCGGCGCCCCACAGCGCAGGCTGCCCCCGGCCGCCTCCAGGCAGCGGACCAGGGCGTCGACCAGCGCCCGGGAGCCGCCGGCGGGCCGGGCCGCCGGGCGGCCGTGCCCCCCGGCCAGCAGCAGCGCCCCGGCCCCGGTGCCGGGGTCGGCCGGGGACTGCTGGGAGTGGGCCGCCCAATGGGCCAGCGGGGCCTGGAGCCGCTCGTCGGCGACCACCGAGCGGACCAGGGTCGAGGCCGACCCGAGCAGGGCCTGGAGGAACCGGCCGGCCTGGGCGCCGAGGGCGACCTCGGCCAGGGCGGCGAGCTCGCGCAGGGACGGCGGCGGGCCGTCCTCGGTCTGGGTGAGCAGGGCCGCCCCGGCGGCCGCCCAACCGGCGAAGCGCCGGTAGGCGTCGGCGTCGGCCGCGCCCACCACCGGGGCCAGGTGGTCGACGGTCCGCTCCAGGGAGGCGTCGAAGGCCAGGGCCGTCCCGTCGTCGCAGGGGGCCAGGGTCACCTGGTCGCGGAGGTGGAAGCGGAGCCCGAAGCGGGCCTCCAGCTCCAGGTCGCCGGCGACGCCGCTGCCGCGGATGCCGCCGTGCTCGTAGGCGCCGACCTCAAGGCGCCCCTGCCCGCCGGGCAGGTCGACGGTGGCGATGCAGCCGCCGGGGCGGTCGGCCGCCTCCAGCACCAGCACCTCCAGCCCCGCCCTGGCCAGGTAGCAGGCGCAGACCAGGCCGTTGTGGCCGCCGCCGATGACGACCACCTCAGCCCGGGTCATGCCGGGGTCACCGGGCCGGCTCGGGGCTCACCCGCCAGCCGCCGAGGCCGCCCGGCTCCAGGGCCCAGCCCACCCGGACCAGCCGCCGGGCCCGGGCGGCCAGGTGCCCGGGGAGCCGGGCGGCGTTGCTGACCAGGATCACGTCGGCCGCCTCGACCAGCCCGGCCGCGGCCTCGGCGTCGTCGAGCAGGGCGCCAAGGCAGGCCGCGGGCGAGTACTGCTGGACGATCGCCTCCAGCCGCCGCCGGGAGCGGGCGTCCACGGCCAGGACACCGACCAGGGTGTCGGGCGGCAGCTCGACCAGGGCCCGCATGGCGTCCTGGGAGGCGACGAAGTTCAGCGGCACCACCTGGACGCCGTCGGGCGTCAGCTCGCGGGCCTCGGCCAGGTGGAAGTAGGGGGTGAGGACGACGTTGGCGTCCTTGAGGTCGCCAGCCCCGGCGGCCGCGTCCTCCAGCAGCAGGGGCTCGACCTTGACGCTGGTCTCGCGCTGGACCTGCTCCAGTCCCCGCTGGAGGTCGACCGGGTTGCACTCCAGGAACACCGTCCTCGGGGACGGCTGGAAGACCTCGTCGGCCACCCTGGCCACCAGCTCCTGGAACTCCAGCCGGTCGCCGCCGACCAGGCGCCAGCGGACGGCCAGGCGGCGGATGGCCGCCTCGGCGTCGCGGACCCCGGTCTCGCCGGCCGGCAGGTCGCGCCGGACCATCGCCCCCCGGCGGCTGGTCGCCGTCACCCAGCCCTGGCGGGCCAGCTCCTGCACGGCCCGTCCGACCGTGCTCGGGCTGGTCCCAAGCTCGGCGGCCAGGGCCCGGACCGACGGCAGGGCGCCACCGCGCGGGTAGGCGCCGCGCAGCAGCCGTTCCTTGAGAGCCTCCTCGACGTCGCGCGCCGACAACATCACGGGCTGGCGCCTCCGTGCGTCAGGTCAATCGTTCGCCGTGCCGCCGAAAGCATATCCTCCATACCCCGTGGATCCCGATTCGTCGCACTCGTGTCTCTTGTCCGGGACAGGGGGCAAGGATACCGCAGCGCCGTGGTTCAGCCGAACCGTCCGTCGGCCAGGACCCGGTCCAGGTCCCGGGTCGACCACTCGTCCACGATCAGGATCCCTGACGCCTTCAGGTACCAGACCCGCTGGAGGTAGCCGTCCTTGGGCTTGCCGGTGCGGGCGTCGACGCAGCCGATCCGCCACTCGCGGTAGACGGCGTCCTTGCCGCCGACCTCGGCCGTCCCCTTCCTGGACGGCGTGGCCGGAACCACCTCGGCGAGGCCGTCGCGGTCCTCGGGGCAGCCTTCGACCCCGGTGCCCGGGTGCCAGGCCTTGTCCGGGTCGAACGGCGACAGTTCGCTGGCGATGGCGATCTGGCTGGGGCCGAGGAGCAGGAACCCCGGGCAGTCGACCTCGCCGGCGCTGCGGCGGCAGGCCCGGCTGGTGGCCACCTCGACCTGGTCGCCGCCCCCGCCGGCCCGCCAGCCCTGGGCGAGGCGGATCGTCAGGTGCCGGAAGCTGAGCGGCCCCCCGGCCGGGCCCGTCTCCCCGGTGGTCACTGGGACCCGGCCGGTGGTCGTCGGGATCGCCTCGGTGGTGGGCTCGGCGGTGGTCCCGGGCAGGGTCGAGGTCGGCGCGGCGGCGGCCGTGGGGGGTGGGGGCGCGCTGGTCGAGGAGTCGACCAGCGCCGGTCCCGACCCGCCGCAGCCGGCCACGGTCCCGGCGAGCAGCACGGCCAGCATCCCCGTGACCCTGGAGCGCCGTCCCGGCAACCGAGCACCTCGCGCGCTTTATCCTGGCTTTCCGCCTGAGCCGCTATCGTCGTCGCCGCCATGATGAAGCTCGACGCGCCCGAACGCGACATCCCCTTGGACCCGGCGGTGCTCCGCCTGCCCCCGGCGGCCCTGCTGGTGGTGGCGGGCGTGCCCGGCGCCGGCAAGACCACGTGGCTGTCGCGCGTCGACGCCCCCGGGTCCCTGGTCCTGGACCCGGAGCCGATCCGGGCCCGGCTCGAGCGCCGCCTCGGCCCGCTCCCCTACCGGCTGTGGCGGCCGCTGGTCCACGCCGAGCACGCCGTCCGGGTGCTGCTCGCCCTGCCCGGCGGGTCGGGCGTGATCGTCCACGACACCGGCACCCGCGGCTGGCGCCGCCGCCTGCTGGCCGGCCTGGCCCGCCGCTTCGGCCGCAGCGGCCACCTGCTCCTGCTCGACGTCAGCGCCGAGGCCGCCCTGGAGGGCCAGCGCCGGCGCCGCCGTGCCCTCGGGCCGGCCGCCTTCGCCGCCCACTGGCGCAAGTGGCGCCGCCTCCGGGCCGGCCTCGCCGCCGGCAGTCCGGTCCCGGGCGACCCCGGGTCCGGCCTGGCCGCCGAGGGCTGGGCCTCGGTGCGCCTGCTCGACCGCCCGGCCGCCGACCGCCTCGACCGGGTCGAGATCCCCGCCCGCTGACCGCCGGGGAACCGCACGCCACGGTCCCGGCGTGTTGTAGTGGATGGTCACGGCGAGTGGATCGGAGCGGTCGTGGCGGACGAGGGGTTCACGGCATTCTTCGAGGACGCGTACCCGCGTGTGGTCGGCCAGCTGCGCCTGCTGACCGGCGACGTGGCCGCGGCCGAGGACGCCGCCCAGGAGGCGTTCGTCCGCGCCGCCAGCCGCTGGCGGCAGCTGTCGCGCTACGACCAGCCCGAGGCGTGGGTCCGCCTGACCGCCTTCCGCCTCGCCATCGACCAGCTGCGGCGGGCCGGGCGCCAGCGCCGCCTGCTGGCCCGGCTCGGCACCCGCCGGGCCCCCGACGCCGAGCTCGACCCCCAGGACCGGGCCGTGGTCGAGGCCCTGGGGCGGCTGCCGCTGCCCATGCGCGAGGTGCTGGTGCTCCACCACTGCCTCGACCTGCCGGTGGAGATGGTCGCCGCCCAGACCGGCGTGAGCGTCGGCACCGTCAAGTCGCGGCTGTCCCGGGGCCGCGAGCGGCTGGCCGAGCTGCTCGCGCCCGACCCGTCCCGCGCGCCTGAGCAGCAGGAGGAGGAGCGGCATGCCCGGCCGTGACTTGCCCGACCTGGAGGAGCGGCTGCGCCAGCTGCCCGCCGCCCTGGCCGTCACGACGCCGGCCGGGCTGGCCGAGCGCGTCGCCCACCGGGGCCGCATCCGCCGCCGGCTGCGCCGCGCCGGCGCCGCCACCGTGGTGGCCGCCCTGCTCGCCGGGGCCGTCCTCACCCGGGCGGTGGTGCTCGACCGGACCCCGGCGCCGGTCCTCAACCCCGGCCTGCTGGCCCAGAACGCCACCCCGGCCCAGCTCGCCGGCGGCCGCTGGCGGGCCCTGCCCGTCCTGCCTCCCGGGCAGCTGGCTGAGCGCGCTGACCCGGTGGTCGCCTGGACCGGCCGGCAGCTGATCGTCTGGGGCGGCGCCACCCTCAGTCCGGACCACCCGCTCCGCATCTACGCCGACGGCGCCGCCTACGACCCGCAGACGGGCCGCTGGACGGCACTGCCGCCGGCCCCCGAGGGGCAATGGCTGCAGGGCGGGCGCGGCCTGGCCGCCTGGACCGGCCGCGAGCTGCTGGTCTGGGGCGGCTACAAGCCTGACACGGCCCGGCGGCCCAACGTGGCCGATCCCAGCGACGGGCTGGCCTACGACCCGGCCCGGCGGACCTGGCGGCGGCTGGCGGCCCGGCCCCGCCAGCTCCCCTACGGCAGCGACGCCTGGGTCGTGTGGACCGGACGCGAGCTGCTGGTCGGCGAGGTGCCGGCCCGCGGCGACGCCGGCCGGATGGTCGCCGGCGCCTATGACCCGGCGACCGACCGCTGGCGGCTGCTCTCCCCCAGCCCCGCCGTCACCGGCGGTCGCCGGCTCCTGGACGCCCGGACGGTGGTCTGGGCCGGGTCGCGGCTGCTCGTCTGGAGCTTCCTGCGCGTCACGCCCCTGCCCACCAACGTCGAGGCCAGCGTCGACGAGCGCCCCGACACCCTGCTCGGCGGGATCGACCTGTGGGCCTACGACCCGGCCGGCGACCGCTGGACGGTGCTGCCCGACCCGCCCGACCAGGCCCGCCAGGTGGCGGGCGGCGCCTCGTTGACCTGGACCGGCCAGGACGTGGCCATCGCCTCGGTGAAGTCGTCGAGGCTCGTCGCCGGCAAGCCCCGGGTCACCACCTGGGCAGGCCGCTACGACCCCGACCGGGCCGCCTGGACGCCGATCGCCCCGCCGCCCCATCCCGCCGACCGCGACCTGGGGCATGTGCGCCTGGCCTGGACCGGCGCGGCGCTGCTGGAACCGGGGAACGCCGCCTACGACCCAGCGGTCGACCGCTGGCTCTCCCTGCCCGCCGCACCCGGCCGGCTCGCGCCTCCCCGGAGCTCGGATGACGTGGTCGAGGCACTGGTGCGGCTGCGCTGGCAGTCCTCTGGCGCCCTCCAGGTCCACGTGCTGGTCCCGGCTGCCCAGCCCTGAGCCGCGTGTCTTGACAGCGTGTCTCGTTAGCTTTATAAGGCTTTTCTAAGACGTACGGTTTGTGTCGAGTCGTCCCGAGTAGCCCACCCCTGGGCCTCCGGTCAGTGACCGGGACGGCACGTGTCCCCCGACCCGTGTCCCCCCGTCCCGACGGCACCCCAGGAGGTGCGGCAATGTCGCCATTGCTTCCGTCCCGTCCCGCCAGCCGTGTCCGGCTGCTCGTGCTCGGTCTGCTGCTGGCGGTGGCCGGGCTGCTGGTCGCCCCGTCCACCGCCGCCGGCGCCGCGACCGCCGACCCGGCGGCCACCGCCGACCGGCTGACCCGGTCCCTCGGCGCCCAGTCGGCCGGCGCCTACCTGGACGCCTCGGGCCGCATGACCGTCAACGTCGTCAGCGCCGCCCCGGCCGCCCAGGTCCGGGCCGCCGGGGCGACCCCCAAGCTGGTCACCCGCAGCCTGGCCCGCCTCGAGCGGGTCAAGGCGGCCCTGGACGCCGCCGCCGCCCCGGTCGGGGCCAGCTGGGGGGTGGACGTGCCCTCCAACACCGTGCTCGTGACCGTGCCCGCCGGGGCCGGGGCGGGCTTCGTGGCCAAGGCGCGGTCGTTCGGGGCCGCGGTCCGGGTCGAGCGCACCCGCGCCGTCCAGACCCAGGCCTTCTACGGCGGCCAGGCCATCCTGCACAGCGGGTCGCGCTGCTCGGCCGGGTTCAACACCCGCAGCGGCAGCGGCCGCAACTACGTGCTCACCGCCGGCCACTGCACCAACCTTGGCGGCACCTGGACGACCTTGAGCGGCCAGACGATCGGGCCGGTGGCCGCCTCCAGCTTCCCCGGCAACGACTTCGGGGCCATCCGGATCAGCAACCCGGCCGCCCTCGACCCGCGCGGCGGCGTGCTCTACAACGGCGCCTTCCGCGACATCACCGGGGCCAGCCGGGTCCCGGTCGGCTCCTCGGCCTGCAAGACCGGGTCGACCACGGGCACGACCTGCGGCACCGTGCAGGCCTACAACGTGACCGTCCGCTACGCCGAGGGCACCGTCTCCGGCCTCACCCGGACCAACATCTGCACCCAGCCGGGCGACAGCGGCGGGGCCATGTTCGCCGGCAGCCAGGCCCAGGGGATCACCTCCGGCGGCACCGTCGGCGGCTGCGGCGCCGGCTTCCAGAGCTTTTTTCAGCCGGCCGACGAGGCGCTGAGCGTCTACGGGCTGACCTTGCTCTAGCGGCCCCGGCGGAGGGGCTGGCCACCTCACACGGGGATCCACTCGGCCGAGGTGGTCAGCTCCTCCAGCACGTCACCGAGCGGCTCGACCCCGATCCCCGGGCCCTTGGGGACGGCCAGGTGGCCGTTGTCGAGGACGAACGGGGCGGTCAGGTCCTGGCGGTAGTAGCGGTCCGAGGCCGAGGTGTCGCCGGGGAGGGTGAACCCGGGCAGGGCGGCCAGGGCGACGTTGGCCGCCCGGCCGAGGCCCGTCTCCAGCATCCCGCCGCACCACAGGGGCACGCCCAGGGGCCGGCAGGCGTCATGCAGCCGCCTCGCCTCCAGGTAGCCGCCGACCCGGCCGGCCTTGACGTTGACGATCCGGCAGGCGCCCATGGCGACCGCGTCCACCGCCGCCTTGGCCGAGGTGATCGACTCGTCCAGGCACACCGGGGTGACCAGCCGCCCGGCCAGCTCGGCGTGGCCGGCCAGGTCGTCCTCGGCCATCGGCTGCTCGATCAGCAGCAGCCCGAACTGGTCCAGGCCGGCCAGGTGCCCGGCGTCGGCCAGGGTGTAGGCGGCGTTGGCGTCGACCTGGAGCAGCAGGTCGCCGCCGAAGCGCTCGCGCACCGCCGCCACCGGCTCGAGGTCCCAGCCGGGCTCGATCTTGAGCTTGATGCGGAGGTATCCCTGGTCGAGGTAGCCGGCCACGGCCTCCAGCAGCTCGGGGACCGAGTCATGGATGCCGACCGACACCCCGGCCGGGACCCGGTCGCGGACCGCGCCCAGGTGGGCGGCCAGCGAGCGGCCGGCCGCCCGCAGCCAGACGTCGAGCACGGCCAGCTCCAGGGCCGCCTTGGCCATGCGGTGCCCCTTGACGAAGGCCATCGCCTGGCCGGCCGCCTTGGGGTCGAGGTCGCCGGCGGCGGCCACGGCCGGGACCAGGAAGCGGCGCAGCACGTCGGCGGCGCCGTCGGCGTACTCCGAGGAGTAGCGGGGCTCGGCCGCGGCCACGCACTCCCCCCAGCCCTCGCCGTCGCCGGTGACGGCCCGGACCAGCAGCACGTCCCGGTCCCGCTCGACCCCGAACGAGGTCCGGAACGGCGACACCAGCGGCAGGGCGACCCGCCGCAGCTCGACCCCGGTGAGCTTCATGGGCCCTCCACCAGGTAGCGGTCGGGATGACGCACGAAGCCGGTGACCGCCGCCCCCTCGGCCAGCCGGCCGCCGAGGGCCTCGCGGACGGCGGCCCGCCAGGCCCGCCGGCTGCCGGCCTCGAGGCGCTCGAGGTCGGGCGGGACGGCCACCGTGACCGCCGCGGCGCCGGTCCTGGCGGCCACCGGCTCCAGCTCGGCGCCGACCTCGAGGGCGGGCTCGGCCCCGGCCGGGACGTCCGGCCGGGCCGGGGTGCCGGCGCAGGCGGCGGCGACCGCCGGGTCCCGGAGCCGCCAGGTCAGCAGCAGCCGGTCGCTGGCCATGCCGGCGTTGATGGCGTCGCTCATGGGGCCGTAGAAGTCCTCCAGGTAGCCGGTCGGGGTCGCCCCCAGCTTGGCCAGGTTGAACCAGGCGTTGCGGGCCACCAGCGGGTCGAAGGTCCAGGCGACCGTGGCCAGCCCCCGGGCCACGGCCCAGGCCCGCTGGTGGAGCTTGAGCGCGAACCCGACCCCGCGGTGCTCCCGCCCGGGCGCGACCCCGGTGATGTGCGAGTGGAGGGTGGGGTCGGGCGGCGCCGTGAAGAACCCGGCGCTGGCCCCCACCATCCGGGTCCCGGCGAACGCCCCCACCACATAGCACCCCGCATGGGCCAGCGCCCGCAGCAGCTCCCCGTTCATCGGCGACGGGTTCCCCTCGGCCGGCCGCCACACCTGCTCGAAGAGCCGCTGGGCGGCCCGCAGCTGCCGCATGTCGTGGAGCTCCCGCACCACCACGTCGGCCGCCGCCGCCGCGGCCACCGCCGCCCGGGTCGGCTCCGGAGGTTCGGGCACCCCCTGGCGGATGGACTGGCGCACCGGCTAGACGTCCTCCAGGCCGACGTAGTTCTCGGCCAGGCTGCGGGCGGCGGGCTCGGAGGCGGCCAGGTAGTCGAAGCGGGCCCGCTGGACCCGGAGGGCGAAGGCGTCGTCGTCAGGGGCGCGGTGCAGCAGGGTGGTCATCCAGGTGGAGAAGTCCTGGGCCCGCCAGACGCGGCGCAGGCAGGTGGCCGACCAGGCGTCCAGGAGCTCCTCGCTCCCGGTGGCGTACCAGGCGGCCAGGGCCTCGGCGAGGACACGGACGTCGGCCACGGCCAGGTTCATGCCCTTGGCCCCGGTCGGGGGGACGATGTGGGCGGCGTCGCCGGCCAGGAACAGCCGGCCGTGGCGCATCGGCTCGATGACGAAGCTGCGCATGCCGGTGACGCCCTTGTCGAGGATCGGCCCCTCGTCAAGGGTCCAGCCGTCGTCGGTGGCCAGCCGGGCCTGGAGCTCCTCCCAGATGCGGTCGTCGGGCCAGCGCTCGATCGGCTCGTCCGGCTCGACCTGGAGGTAGAGCCGGGTCAGCTTGGGCGAGCGCATGCTGTGGAGGGCGAACCCGCGCTCGGAGGCGGCGTACACGATCTCCTCGCTGGACGGGGCGACCGCGGCCAGCACCCCCAGCCAGGCGAACGGGTAGGCGCGCTCGAACACCCGCCGGGCGGCGGCCGGGACGGCGTCGCGGCACACCCCGTGGAAGCCGTCGCAGCCGGCCACCACGTCGCAGTGCAGCTCCTGGTCGTGGCCGTCGTGGCGGAACCGGACCAGCGGCCGGTCCCCGTCGATGCCCTCCAGGAGGACGTCGTCGACCTCGAACAGGACCTGCCCGCCCGCCTCCAGCCGGGTGCGGATCAGGTCCTTCACCACCTCCTGCTGGCCGTAGATGGTGATCGACCGGCCGGTCAGCTCGGTCAGGGGGACGCGGTGGCGGCGGCCGGAGGAGCGCAGCTCGATGCCGTGGTGGACCATGCTCTCGCGGTGCAGCCGGTCCGCCACCCCGGCCCGCTCCAGCAGCTCGACCGTGCCCTGCTCCAGGACCCCGGCCCGGACCCGCTGCTCCACGTACTCGCGGCTGCGCAGCTCCAGCACCACCGAGTCGATCCCCTCCAGGTGGAGCAGGTGCGACAGCAGCAACCCGGCCGGGCCGGCCCCGACGATCCCCACCTGGGTGCGCATGCCGGCAATGCTATGCCAGCCCGGGCGGGCCGGGGGCTCGCGCGGGTCAGCGCGGGCGCAGGGACCAGGTGACGGCGACGGCGGCCCAGACGACCGTCTCGCCCGGCTCGGTGGCCGGGCCGGCCGGGGCGGCGTCGGCGGCCAGCAGGCGCATGGGGCGGGCGTCGGGGGGCGGCGGGGGCGCCTCCCTGATCTCCAGGACCGGGCCGAGGGCGAGGCCGGCAAGGCCGGCGTACTGGCCGGCCCGGGCCAGGGCGTCGCGCCAGGCGGCCTCGCGGGCGGCGGCCGCGACCGCCGCCGGGTCGCCGACGACCAGCGACAGCCCGTGGACGCGGGCGCCGTCCCCGCCGGCGGCGACCGCGGCCGCCGCCACCCGGCCGGCCCGGGCCGGCTCGGCCAGCCGGACCGTCAGGCGGGCACCGGCCAGGTAGGCGACCGGGCCCCGGCCGGGCTGGCGCGACTCCCAGTCCTCCTGGAGCTGGAGGCCGCCGGTGGTGCGGCGGGCCGGCGGCACCCCCTCGGCGTCGATGGCGGCCAGGACCTGGTCGAGGGCGCGGGCGCAGGCGTCCAGGGCCTCGGCCGGGGTCGACCCCCGGGTCTCGACCCCCAGCTCGAGCACGGCGGTGTCGGGCACGGCGCTCGCCGCCCCGGCGCCGGCCACGGTGACGGTCGCCGGGTCGCCCGCGCCGGTCACAGCAGCCCCGCCGTGGTCGCGCCGTCGACCCCGACGGCGGTGCCGCTGACGAAGCCGGCCGGCGCCGAGCACAGGAAGCACACCACCTTGCCGAAGTCGACCGGGTCGCCGACCGGGCCCCGGCCGGCACCGCCGGTCTGGCGGGCGCGCTCGGTGTCGTGGGTGCCCGGGCAGGCCAGGTTGAGGGTGATGCCCTCGGCGAACAGGTCGGCGGCGGCCGTCTTGGCCCACGCCCACAGGCCGGTCCGGGCCGTGTTGGAAAGGGCCAGGGTGGGGATCGGCTGCCTGACCGACTTGGAGGTGATCAGGCAGATGCGGCCCCAGCCGGCGGCCCGCATCGGCGGCAGGGCCGCCTGGACCAACCGGATCGAGGCGAGCAGGTTGGCCTGGACGGCGGCCAGGACGGCGTCGTCGTCGACCTCAAGGGCCCGGGCCGGCGGCGGCCCGCCGTTGTTGGCCACCAGCACCTGGAGGCCGCCGAAGCGCTCGGTGGCCGCGTCGACCAGCCGTTGCGGGGTCGCCGGGTCGCTGACGTCGGCCGGGACGGCCAGGGTCTCGCCGGGCATGGCCGCGGCCGCCTCGGCCAGGGCCCGCTCGTCGCGGGCGCACAGCACCACCTTGGCCCCCTCCTGGCTGAGGGCCAGGGCGCTGGCCCGGCCCAGCCCCTTGGAGGACGCCGTCACCAGCGCCACCTTGCCCTCAAGGCCCAGGTCCACCTCGACCTCCTCCCTCCCGCCGCTGCCCGGTCAGGACCAGGCGAGGGCGGACCGCGTCGCCCAGTAGGTGTCGGCCGGCTCGGCCACGGCGGCCAGCTCCTCCAGCTCGGCCGGGCCCAGCTCGACCTGGAGGGCGGCCAGGTTGGCCTGGAGCTGGCCGCCGGTGACGGCCCCGGACAGGACCACGTCGGCCCAGGGGTTGGCGAGCACGGCGGCCAGGGCGACCGCGTCCACCCCGACCCCGTGGCGGCCGGCGACCCGGCCGAGGGCGGCCGCGGCCGGCCCCGTGCCGTGGGGGCTGAGGCGGCCGTTGGCCACCGCCTCCTTGACGATCACGCCCCAGCCGGCCGCGCTCGCCTCGGCCAGGGCCGGGCCGGCGGACGGCTCCAGCAGGTTCCAGGTCGCCTGCACGCAGGCGAACGGGGCCGCCCCGCCGGCGGTGACCTCGAGGGCGCGGCGGATGGTGTCGGCCTGGGCGGGCCCGCTGGTCGACAGCCCGACCACGACGCCCCGGTCGCGCAGTCGCGACAGCTCCTCCAGCACGGCCCGGTCCTCGAGGACACCGCTCTCCAGGGTCGCCGAGTGGACCTGGTAGAGGTCCAGGTGGTCGCCGAGCAGCTCCAGGCTCTCGGCCGCCTGGCGGGTCAGGGCGGCCAGCGAGTGGTCCTTGACCTCGTGGGTGCCGGCGTCCATGCGCCAGTCGCCGACATAGGTGTAGCCCCACTTGGAGCCGACCGTGACCTCGGCCGGGTCGATCCCGCGGGCGGTCAGCCAGGAGGCCAGGAACGCCTCGGCCCGGCCGTAGGAGCGGGCCGCGTCCAGGTAGCGGACCCCGGCCGCCCAGGCCGCGTCCAGGACCTGGTGGGACCGCCGCTCCAGGGCGTCCACGGCGCGGTCGTCGCCGAGGTCGGCGCCGCGGCCGAGGTCGATGTAGGCGGGCCGGCCGAGGGCGGCCAGGCCGAGCCCGACCGGGGTGGCCTCGAGGCCGGTGGCGCCGAGGGGGCGGAGCCGCACCGCGGAGATCAGGCGCTGGCCATCGAGGTGCCGGCCGACAGGAGGTCCTCGCAGGCCTGGGCGACCCGGGCGGCCATCGACCCCTCGGCCTTGGCCATGTAGGTGCGGGGGTCGTAGGTCTTCTTCACGCCCACGTCGCCGTCGACCTTGAGCACGCCGTCGTAGTTCTTGAACATGTGGTCGGCGATCGGCCGGGTGAGGGCGTACTGGGTGTCGGTGTCGACGTTCATCTTGACCACGCCGTAGCCGATGGCCTCGCGGATCTCGGCCAGCAGCGACCCCGACCCGCCGTGGAACACCAGGTCGAACGGCTTGTCCTTGCCGACCTTGTCGCCGACGGCGCGCTGCAGCTCGGAGAGCAGCTCGGGGCGGAGCTTGACATGGCCCGGCTTGTAGACGCCGTGGACGTTGCCGAAGGTGGCGGCCAGCAGGTAGCGGCCGCGCTCGCCGGTCCCGAGGGTCTCGGCGGTGCGCAGGGCGTCCTCGGGGGTCGAGTAGAGCTTGTCGCTCATCTCCCCGACGACGTCGTCCTCCTCGCCGCCGACCACGCCGATCTCCATCTCCATGACCAGCTTGGCCTTGGCGCACTCGGTCAGCAGCTCGTCGGCGATCTGGAGGTTCTCGTCCAGCGGCACCGCCGACCCGTCCCACATGTGGGACTGGAACAGGGGCTCCTCGCCCCTGGCCACCCGCTCCTGGGAGAGCGTGATCAGCGGGCGCATGTAGCCGTCGAGCTTGTCCTTGGGGCAGTGGTCGGTGTGCAGGGCGATGTTGACCGAATGCTTGGCCGCGACCACGTGGGCGAACTCGGCCAGGGCGACCGCGCCGGTGACCATGTCCTTGAGGCGCTGGCCGGACAGGAAGGCGGCCCCGCCGGTGGAGATCTGCACGATGCCGTCGCTGCCGGCCTCGGCGTAGCCGCGGATGGCCGCGTTCAGGCTCTCCGAGGAGGTCACGTTGATGGCCGGGTAGGCGAACCCACGCTCCTTGGCCCGGTCGAGCATCTCGTTGTACACGTCGGGGGTGGCGATGGGCATGATGGCGCTCCTCGTGCGGGGGCCGGCGTGTCGTGGCGAACACAGTATCTTCCCGGCAGCGTGTCGGACACCCCGGATCCTTGACCGTTCCACCACCCGGTCAGCCGTCGTCGCCGGACACCAGGTCGCGAAGGCTCTGGTACTCCTCGCGGCAGGCCAGGCAGCCGGCGAGGTGGGCCCGGAGGCCGGGGAGCCGGGTGTCGGGATCGGCGCCGGCCAGCTCCAGCTCGACGTAGCGGTCGAGCTCGGCGAAGCACTCGTCGCACCCCACCTCCGGCTCCTCGGGGCCGAGCAGCCCCTCGATCAGGCTCATCGGCGGGTCACCTCCTCCCCCGCGAGCAGGCCGCTGGCGGCCAGGTGGGCGCGCAGCTTGCGCCGGGCGTCGTGGATGGTCTTGTAGAGGGCGCCCCGGGTGGTGCCGCGGCGCTCGGCGAGCACGTCGAGGGGGACGCGGCCGGCGACCACGGTCAGCAGCACCTCCCGCTGGTGGGGGGTGAGGACCTCGGCCACGGCGGCCCGCAGGGCGGCCAGCAGCTCGGCATGCTCGGCGGCGGCCTCGGGGCGGCCGTCGGGGGCGGCCACGGCCAGCCAGTCCTCGGGCGGGCGGGGCAGCTCGCGGTCCCGCCAGGCCATGCGGCGGGCCTTGGTGGCCGCCTCCAGCAGGGCGAACTTGTACGCCCAGGTGCTGAACCGGCTGAGGCCGCGGAAGTCGGCCAGGCGGGCCAGCACCGCCATCATGGCGTCGTCGGCCGCCTGCACGGCCAGGTCGTGACGCTCGCCCGCCGACACGCCGGCCAGCTGGCCGCGGCGGCGGCCGAGCTCGAAGCGGGCCGCCCGCAGCAGCAGGGCGTGCAGCCGCTCCAGCGCCGCCTCGCGGTCGGCGCCGTCGCCGGCCAGGGCGGCCACCCAGGCACGCGACTCCGGGTCCATCACCGGGTCCACGCCCGGGAGCGTAACAGCCACGGCAGCGCTCATCGACACCTCCATACCGAGGTTGGTGTCGCCCCCGGGCCCAGGTCTTACCGGTAAGACCGGCCGCCGCCGCGACACCAACTCCATTCGAACGCCATCCGTCACCCGCACCCAGGAGGTGCTCCATGGCCGCAGTCCCCGAGCAGGTCCGCCAGGCCTACCGGCTCCTGCACATCGGCTTCGTCGTCGCGCCCGTGCTGGCCGGGCTGGACAAGTTCTTCAACGTCCTGGTCGACTGGGATCGCTACGTGGCCCCGGTCGTCACCGACGTCCTGCCCGTCAGCGCCCACACCCTCATGCTGATCGTCGGGGTGATCGAGATCGCCGCCGGGATCCTGGTCGCCGTGCGCCCGCGGATCGGCGGGTACGTGGTCGCGGTCTGGCTGTGGGCGATCATCGTCAACCTGCTGGCCGCCGGCGACTTCTTCGACATCGCCCTGCGCGACTTCGGGCTCTCGCTCGGCGCCCTCGCCCTGGCCCGCCTGGCCGAGGCGTTCGCCGTCAGCGGCCGCGCCGTCCCGGCGACCGTCCCGGCCAGCGGCCAACCGCGGTGACCGGGGTCGCCGACCGGCACCTCCGGGTCGCCCGGCCAGTGGGCCGGGTCGACCTGGAGGCGGCCGAGGTGGCCGCCCGGGACCTGCTGGTGGCCCTTGGCGCCGACCCGGCCGACGAGGACCTGGCCGGCACCCCCCGCCGGGTCGCGGCCGCCTACGCCGAGCTGCTCACCCCGGTGCCGTTCACCCCCACCACCTTCGCCAACGACGAGGGCTACGACGAGCTGGTGGTGGCCCGCGCCATCCCCTTCTCGTCGCTGTGCCGCCACCACCTGCTGCCGTTCGTCGGCGTGGCCCACGTCGGCTACCTGCCCGGCGACCGCATCCTCGGGCTGTCCAAGCTGGCCCGGGTGGTGGGGCAGTTCGCCCGCGAGCTCCAGACCCAGGAGCGGCTCTGTGCCCAGGTCGCCGGCTGGCTCGACGAGCAGCTGGCCCCCCGCGGCACCGGGGTGGTGCTCGACGCCGAGCACCTGTGCATGACCGTCCGCGGCGTCCAGGCCCCGGGGGTCCGGACCCTCACCTCGGCCCTGCGCGGCCGGGTCCGCGACGACCCGCGGACCCGCAGTGAGTTCCTCAGCTTGGCCATGGCACAGGCGCCTCTGGGGGGCCGTGGGGGGAGCTAGCTCCCCCCACATGGATCGGGGACATGGGATCGTACGATCTGTCGCATGAGAGAGAGGACGCCTGTGCCAGTGAACCGCGACCGGCTGGCCGCGCTGCTGGACCGCGAGCGCCGGACCTTCGCCGAGCGCCACCCCCGCAGCCGCGCCGCCTACGCCGCCGCCGGGCAGCACCTGCTCGGCGGCGTCCCCATGACCTGGATGAACAAGGCCGCCGGGCGGTTCCCGGTGTACCTGGCCGAGGCCAGGGGGGCGACGGTCGTCGACCTCGACGGCCACCGCTATGTCGACCTGTGCCTCGGCGACACCGCGGCCATGGCCGGGCACTCGCCGGCGCCGACGGTCGCGGCCACCCAGCGGCGCTTCGCCGAGGCCGGCGGGGCCACGGCCATGCTCCCGACCGAGGACGCGGCCTGGGTCGGGGCCGAGCTGGCCCGCCGGTTCGGGGTGCCGCGCTGGAGCTTCAGCCTGACCGCCACCGACGCCAACCGCTGGGCCCTGCGCCTGGCCCGCCTGGTCACCGGGCGGCCCAAGGTGCTGGTGTTCAACTACTGCTACCACGGCACCGTGGACGAGGCCTTCATCACCCTCGACGCCGGGGGCGCGGGCTCGCGCGAGGGCAACGTCGGCGCCCCGGTCGACCCGGCCGTCACCACCCGGGTGGTCGAGTTCAACGACCTCGACGCCCTCGACCGCGAGCTCGCCCACGGCGACGTGGCCTGCGTGCTCATGGAGCCGGCCCTGACCAACATCGGCATCGTCCTGCCCGCCCCCGGCTACCTGGAGGGGGTGCGGGAGCTGACCCGCCGTCACGGCAGCCTGCTCGTCAACGACGAGACCCACACCCTGTCGGCCGGGCCGGGCGGCTGCACCCTGGCCTGGGGGCTGGAGCCCGACCTGGTGACCGTGGGCAAGGCGATCGCCGGGGGGATCGCCGCCGGCGCCTACGGGGTGTCGGCCGAGGTCGCCGGCCGGGTCGCCGGCCACCCCGACGCCGACCTGATCGACACCGGCGGGGTCGGCGGCACCCTGGCCGGCAACGCCCTGTCGGTGGCGGCCATGCGGGCCACCCTCGAGCAGGTCCTCACCGAGGAGGCCTTCGTGCACATGATCGGGCTCGGCAGCCGCTTCACCGAGGGTGTCCAGGCGGTGATCGACGCCTGCGGGGTGCCGTGGTCGGTGGTGCAGCTCGGGGCCAGGGCCGAGTACCGGTTCCGCGACCCGGCCCCGGTCAACGGCGGCCAGTCGGCCGCCGCCGGCGACGACCAGCTGGACGACTACCTCCACGTCTACCTGCACAACCGGGGCGTGCTGCTGACCCCGTTCCACAACATGGCCCTGATGTGCCCGGCCACCACCGCGGCCGACGTCGACACCCACACCGAGGTGTTCGGGGCCGCCGTGGCCGAGCTGGCCGGCGACCGCCCCTGAGGGCCTGGGGCGGCTACCAGCGGGTGTAGAACAGCAGCTGGATGGCCAGGGCCTGACCGAGGAGCAGCCCGGCGACCAGGGCCGGGCGGGCCCGCCAGCGCAGCAGCTGGCGGACGGCCACCACCACCGCGAACGGGACCAGGAACTGCCACATGCGCTCGACCTCGCCCCGGGTGTGGCCCCAGCAGGCCGCGGCCAGCAGGGTGGCGGCGGTGGCGGCCTCGAACGACCCCCAGGCCCGCTCCCTGACCACCGTGGCCAGCCGGGCCGCCAGGGCCGCGGTCAGGGGGAAGCCGAGGATCACGGCGAAGGCGACCAGGTCGCCGAAGATCCACACCCACCAGACCCGCTGCCCGGTCCCGGGGGCGTGGCTCCAGAAGTCGTCCACCGCGGCCACCGCGGTGACGACGTCGTAGCCGGTGGTGGCCCACAGCAGCCCGGCCAGGGCGGCCACCGCCGCGGTGGTGGTGGCCGCCCAGCGCAGCACCCAGCCCCAGCCGGTGGCCGCCCGGACGGCCAGGGCCCGCACGGCCAGGAACGGCAGGACCAGGGCGGCCGCGAAGGTGAGCATGGAGGCCAGCCACAGCAGGGCCCCGCCGGCCAGGGTCCAGGGCCAGGAGCGGCGGCGCAGGCCCCGGTCGGCGGCCAGGGCGGCCCCGGCCAGCACCGGCGCCCACATGGCGTCGGCCGAGGTGGCCAGGTACAGGACCGTCACCGGGGCCACGGCCCAGCACAGCACCGCGACCCGCTCCCCCTCCTCACCCAGCTCGTCGCGGGCCAGGCCGGCCACCACCAGCAGCCCCAGGCAGCCGGCGGCCACGGTGGCCAGGGCGGCCGCGTCCAGCCCGGCCCAGACCCGGTCGACGAGCACGTAGAACAGGGTCGCGAACGGCGGGTGCTGGGCGGCGAAGTCGGGCAGCCCCGGCACCCGGGCCGGGAACTCGCCCAGGAAGGCCGGGATCGGCCCGACCTGGCCGGCCGCCTCCGGGTACTCGCCCACGAACGCCAGCGGCGCCTTCCAGGCGGCCGTCCCCCCGCCGAGGGCGGCCACGGCCAGGGTCAGGGCGGCCGCCGCGGCCAGCGATCCCCCCAGGCGCACCCACCGGGCCAGCTCCGGCGCCCGGGCCAGGGCGACCAGGGCGGCCGCGGCGGCCAGGACCACCGGCAGGGCGACCAGGGCGGCCCCGGCATCCACGGCGGGCTGCCAGAACAGGTACGAGGGCCAGCTGTGGTACCAGGGCCAGCTCGGCACCGAGAACGGCACGGCCCCGAACCGGCGCATGCTCAGGGTGCCGGCGAGCCCGACCACGACCAGGCAGGCGGCCGTGACCGCGGTCGCCACCAGGACCGGCCGGTCGCTGCTGGACCGTCCGCCGGCCGGGCTCGGGATCCGGGCGAGCACCTTCATGGCGTGGCCGAGCGTATACCGGGAGCGGCCGGAACTGGCTCAGGCTGCGCCCTGGACGTGGGCCACGAGGAGGTCGCGGACCTCGGCCGAGCGCTCGACCACTGGGCCGTGGCCGCAGCCCTCGAGGACGACCTCCTCGACCGAGCCGCCGCCGGCCTGGTAGCGGTCGAGCACGGCCCGGGTCTGGGCGATCTGGGGCTGGGGCGGGAACACCTCCATGCCCGGCCAGCCGGGGACCGCCCCGAGCCTGCCCAGGGTGCCGAAGTCGAACATCGACTCGTCCGAGATGACCTGGTCCTGGTCGCCCCGGACCCACAGGACGGGCGGCTTGGCCGGGAGGTCGGCGAAGGCGGTGGTGTCGCACCACTTGCCCGCGAAGGCGTTGTTGACCCCCGAGGTGCCGGGGGCGACCCCGGGCCAGTTCGGCGAGGTGGTGACATCGCCCGGGTAGCCGGTGTCGCCACAGTGGGTCAGCAGCACCTCGGCCATGAGCTCGTCCTCGTCAGGGGCCTTGTAGGACGGCGACCAGAAGAAGGTCCGCATCACCACCCGGGGGCTGGAGGCCGGGTCGTCCTCGGAGTCGTCGCCGGCGGCCATCCGCCGGACGAAGTCGGGGGCGGCCGTGCCCCCGCCGGTGCCGGCCCAGTCGTCCCAGCAGGGCGACCCGTCCACGTCCTTGCTGCCGCCGAAGCCGTAGGGGGCCAGGGGCGCGGCCAGGGCGATGCTGGCCGGCTGGTCGCCGTGGTCGATGGCGTACTGCTGGACCACTCCCCCGCCGTTGGACCAGCCGGCGACGTGGACGCGGCCGTGCCCCGCCCAGCCGAGGGCCTCGACCAGGGCGTGGAGGTCGTCGCTCCAGTCGCGCAGGCCGCGGGTGGCGTCGACCGGCTTGCGCTCGGTCCGGCCGAAGGCGCGCAGGTCGGGGGCGACCAGCCGGTAGCCGGCGGGGAAGCCGTCAGCCACGTCCTGCCAGAACCGGCCGGTGGTGATGTTGCCGTGGACCAGCAGCACCGGCTCCCCGTCCTCCGGCCCGCTGACCCAGCAGTTGGTGCGGATGCGGCTCGTCTCCACCATCACCTTGTCCATGGCTGCCTCCTGTCCGGTCGCTGCCCGTAAGGTAGTGCTTCCGGGGCAAAGGAGGCAGCGGTGGCGCTCGAAGTCGAGGTCGAGGCGGCCGAGGTCGGGTTGGACGCCGGGCGGCTGGCCCGGATCGACCGGCATTTCGCCCGCTACGTGGAGGACGGCCGCCTGCCCGGCTGGCTGGTCCTGGTCAGCCGGCACGGCCGCGTGGCCCACCTGGCCACCTGCGGCCGCCGCGACCTGGAGGCCGACCTGCCGGTGGAGCTCGGCACCCGGTTCCGGATCTACTCGATGACCAAGCCGGTGACCGCGGTGGCGGCCATGCAGCTGTACGAGCAGGGGGCGTTCGCCCTCAAGGACCCGGTGGAGCGGTTCATCCCCTCCTTCGGGGACCTACACGTGTACCGCGACGGGCCGGCCTCGAACCCGCGGACCGAGCCGGCGACCCGGCCGATGCTGCTGTGGCATCTGCTCACCCACACCGCCGGGCTGACCTACGGGTTCCACTACGCCCACCCGGTGGACGCGCTGTAGCGGGCGGCCGGGTTCGAGTGGGCCCCCCCGGAGGGCAGGGACCTGGCCGAGTGCTGCGACCTCTGGGCCGGGCTGCCGCTGCTGTTCGAACCGGGCAGCGAGGGGAACTACTCGGTGGCCAGCGACGTGCTCGGCCGGGTGGTCGAGGTGGTCAGCGGCCAGCCGCTGGACCGCTACTTCGACGAGCACATCTTCAGGCCCCTCGGCATGGCCGACACCGGCTTCTGGGTCGAGGAGCCGGCCCAGGGCGAGCTGGCCGCCCTGTACGTGGCCGCCGGCGGCGGGACGGCCCGCCAGGACCAGATGGGCGGCCGGGCCCGGCGCCGCCCGGCCTGCCTGGACGGCGGCGGCGGGCTGGTCTCGACCACCGCCGACTACCACCGCTTCACCCAGGCCCTGCTCAACCGGGGCGAGCTCGACGGCGCCCGGATCCTGGGCAGCCGCACCCTGGACTACATGGCCCGCAACCACCTGCCCGGCGGCGCCGACCTCGAGTCGATCGGGCGGCGGCTGTTCTCCGAGACCACCTTCGACGGGGTCGGCTACGGCCTCGGGTTCGCGGTCCTGCTCGACCCGGTGGCCAACAAGGTCCTGTCGACCGCCGGCGAGTTCGCCTGGGGCGGGGCGGCCAGCACGTTCTTCTTCGTCGACCCGGCCGAGCGGCTCACCGCCATCTTCATGACCCAGCTGGTGCCCTCCAGCACCTACCCGCTCCGCTCGGAGCTGCGCCAGCTCGTCTACCAGGCCCTGGTCGACTGACGGTGGCCGCTATTCGGTGCGGGCGAAGCGGGCCACGGCCAGGCCGAGCAGGATCAGGCAGGTGGCGACCACGATCGCGATCTGCAGCGACACCGGGACGTGCCAGCCGGCCCAGGTGATGCCGGGGTTGAAGGTGGCCCGGGCGGCCGCGCTCAGGTCGAGGTAGTCGAACACGACGGTGCGGATCGGCTCGACGGCGTAGGTCATCGGGTTGAGGGTGGTGGCCACGTGCAGCCAGCCGGGCAGGTTGGACAGGGGGAACAGCGACCCGGACAGGAACATCAGCGGGGTGATGGTCAGCTGGACCAGGGGCATGGCCGACTGGACCTGCTTGACCCGGGCCGACAGGAACAGCCCGAGGGCGCAGATCATGAAGGCCATCAGGAACAGCAGCACCACCAGCTTGGCCATCATCACCAGGTTGTAGGGCACCCCGACCAGGCCGGCCAGGGCCAGGATGATCAGGCTCTGGAGGGTGGCCACGGTGGCCCCGCCAAGGCACTTGCCGGTGAGGATGGCGGTGGTGGAGACCGGGGCGACGAGCATCTCCCGGAGGAAGCCGAACTCCCGGTCCCAGACCATCGAGATGCCCGAGAACGCCGCCGTGAACAGCACCGAGGTGGCCAGCACCCCGGGGAACAGGAAGGTCCGGAAGTCGACGTCGCCGTTGGAGGCGATCAGCGACGACAGGCCGGTTCCGAGCACGAACAGGAACAGCACCGGCTGGACCAGCGACGAGATGATCCGGGAGCGGTCGCGGCCGAAGCGGATCATCTCCCGCTGCCAGACCACGGCGGCCCCGCGGACCTGGTGGCGGAGGCCGGCCGCGGGCACGTGCACGGCCGCCACCGGGGTCGGGTTGACGGCGGTCATCTGCTTCACCTCCCCCGGGCCGCGAAGGCCATCGGGCTCATCGGGCGGGCGGCCTCGGCGTCGCGGATGGTCCGGCCGGTGTAGGCCAGGAAGACGTCGTCGAG
>DASZON010000283.1:0-3942 GCA_035550755.1 Actinomycetota bacterium
GTCGGTCAGGGTGCGCATGTCGGCCAGGCCGGAGCGGAGCATGAACGGCCGCTCGATGCCGGTCCCGGCGGCGAACCCGGAGACCTCGTCGGGGTCGTAGCCGCCGGCCCGGAGCACGTTGGGGTGGACCATCCCGGCCCCGAGCAGCTCGATCCAGCCCTCGCCGCGGCAGGTGCGGCAGCCGTCGCCGGTGCCGCCGCAGATGAAGCAGGACACGTCGACCTCGGCCCCGGGCTCGACGAACGGGAAGTAGGAGGGGCGCAGCCGGATCTGGCGGTCCTCGCCGAAGTAGGCGCGGGCGAAGGCGAGCAGCGTGCCCTTCATGTCGGCCATGGTGAGGCCGTGGTCGACGGCCAGGACCTCGACCTGGTTGAACACCGGCACGTGGGTGGCGTCGGGGGTGTCGGCCCGGTAGCAGCGGCCGGGGATGACCACGTAGACCGGTGGCGGGCCGGCCTGCATGGTGCGGACCTGGACCGGCGAGGTGTGGGTGCGAAGCACCAGGCTCTCCACCTCGCCGCCGGCGCCGCCCTCGATGTAGAGGGTGTCCTGCATCGACCGGGCCGGGTGGTCGGGGGGGAGGTTGAGGGCCTGGAAGTTGTACCAGTCGGTCTCGACCTCGGGGCCTTCGGCGACCCGGTAGCCGAGGCCGACGAAGATGTCGACGATCTCGTCGATGGTGCGGGTGACGGGGTGGACGGCGCCGCGGGGCGGGACCCGGCCGGGCAGGGTGACGTCGACCCGCTCGGCCTCGAGCAGGGCCTTGTCCCGGTCGGCCTCGAGCTCGGCCCGGCGGGCGGCCAGCTCGGCCTGGAGGGTGGTGCGGGCCTGGTTGACGCGCCGGCCCAGGTCGCGGCGGGCCTGCTCGTCGAGGCGGCCGAGGGACCGCTGGACCTCGCCGAGGGCCGAGCGCTTGGCCAGGTGGGCCTGTTCGGCGTCGCGGAGGGCGTCGAGGTCGGCGGCGTCGGCGATGGCCCGCCGCCCGGCGGTGACGACCTCGTCCAGGTCTGGGGTTGGCATGGTGGAGCTCCTTGGGGACAGCACGGGCAGGCACGTTCGTCCGCTGAGCGGTCGCCCCGCTCGGCCGGGTGCCGGCTAGGTGATGCCGGCCAGCTCCAGGCCCCCGCGGGGCAGGCGAAATCGCAGGGTGGTGCCCTGGCCGGGGGCCGAGTCGGCCCAGATGCGGCCGCGGTGGGCCTCGACCAGGCCACGGGCGATGAACAGCCCCAGCCCGGTGCCGCTGGGCACCCCAGAGCCGGCCCGCCGGTAGAACTTGGTGAAGATCAGCGGCAGCTGGTCGGCGGGGATGCCGACCCCGTGGTCGCGCACGGCCACCTCGACCTCGGTGTCGGTCATCAGGCCGGTGACCGAGATCTCGCCGCCGTCGGAGTACTTCACCGCGTTCTCCACCAGGTTGGTGAGGACCTGCTCGATCTTGTCGGGGTCAGCATAGACGCGGGGGAAGTCGCCGGGGAACGTGATCCGGAAGCTGTGGCCGTCGTGCTGGAGGTCGAAGCGGCCGACGATCCCTTCGGCCATGGCGGCCAGGTCGAACTCGGCGCGGCGCAGCTCCAGGCGGCCGGCGTCGATCCGGGAGACGTCGAGCAGCTCGCGGATGAGCCGGGTGACCCGGTCGGCGTCCATGTTGACCGTGGCCAGCATCTCCCGCTTCTGGTCGTCGCTGAAGCGCTCCCAGCGGTGCAGCAGGGTCGAGGTGAACCCCTTGACGCTGGTCAGGGGGGAGCGCAGCTCGTGGGCGAGGGTGGAGATGAGCTCGCCCCGCTGGCTGTCGCCCCGGTGGCGGGCCGAGGCGTCGCGGAGCACGCAGACTGCCTGGACGACCCGGCCGCTGCCGTCGCGCAGGAAGCTCGCCGTGAGGTCGACCGGGCTGGGCTCGCCCCCGGCGACCAGGTGGAGCTCGCGGACCGGGACCCGGCGGACCCCGGGGAGGCGGCGCAGCCGCTCGGTGCAGGTCCACCAGGGGTTGCCGGCGCTGTCGCGCAGGGGCACGGCGTCGTCGAGGGGCCGCCCGGTCAGCTCGTCCCGGCCGGCCCGGACCAGGCGCTCGGCGGCCGGGTTGGCGTAGGTGACCAGCCCCTCGGCGTCGACCACCACCACCCCGTCGGGCAGCAGCTCCAGGTAGGCCTCGCTATCGGCCATGCGGGGCCTCCCGTTGGCGGCGGGCCGTCTCATACAGCAGGACGGCCGCGGCCGCGGCCAGGGTCAGGCTCTCGGCCCGGCCGGCCAGGGGCACCCGCACGGTCAGGTCGAGGTCGGCGGCGACCGCCGCCGGGAGGCCGTGGGCCTCGTTGCCCAGCACCAGGGCCACCGGCTCCTCCAGGGGCGCCGTGGCGACGGTGGCGGCGGCGTGGGGGTCGGCCCCGACCAGGCGCAGGCCGCGCCCGCGCAGGGCGGCGGCCGCCTCCGGCCAGGCCACCCCGGCGACCACCGGCAGGTGGAACAGGCTGCCGGCGGCGGCCCGGGCCGCCTTGGGGCTCTGGGGGTCGACCGACCCGCGGGTGGTGACCACGGCGTCGGCCCCGAAGGCGTCGGCCGCGCGCAGCACGGTGCCGGCGTTCCCGGGCTCGCGGACCTCGGCCAGCACGCACACCAGCCGCGGCGCCGGTGGCAGCTCGTCCAGGGTCTTGAGGACGCTCGGCAGCACCGCCACCAGCCCCTGGGGGGTGGTGGTGGCGGCCAGGGCGGCCAGTACCGGCTCGGCGACCATGGCGACCTGGGCGCCGCGCTGGCGGGCCAGGTTGACCAGGCCGGCGTGGCGGGCGGCGGCCCGCTCGGTGGCCAGCAGGCTGTCGGGGACGTGGCCGGCGGCCAGGGCCTCGCGGATCCCCTCGGGGCCCTCGAGCAGGAAGCGGCCCTCGGCCCGGGCGCGCGAGGACGGGCGGGCGAGCTTGCGCGCCGCCCGCACCGCGGGGTTGCTGGGGCTGGTGATCAGGTCCATCGGGGCCGCCAGGGGCCGCCCGTCAGGCCTTGTCCGGCCCGCCGCCGCCGTTCAGGCCCTCGCGGGCGCTGCCGACCAGGCTGGCGAAGGTGCGCGGGTCGGTGACCGCGATGTCGGCCAGGACCTTGCGGTCGACCTGGATGCCGGCCTGGCGCAGGCCGGAGATGAACCGGTTGTAGGTCATGCCCTCGGCCCGGGCGGCGGCGTTGATCCGGGCGATCCACAGGGCCCGGAAGTCGCCCTTGCGCGCCCGCCGGTCCCGGTAGGCGTAGCGCAGGGCGTGCATGACCTGCTCGTTGGCGGCGCGGTGGTGCCGTCCCCGGCTGCCCCGGTAGCCCTTGGCCAGCTCCATGGTGGTGCGCTTGGCCTTGGCGCCGTGGACGGCCCGCTTGACTCTTGCCATCGGAGTTCTCTTTCCGTTCGTCGGATCGGTGCGGCCCCCGCCTAGATGCCGAGCATGCGGCGGACGCTGCGCCGGTCGCCGGCGGTCACGGGGACCTCGCGGCCGAGGCGGCGCTTGCGGGCAGGGGTCTTCTTCTCGAGCATGTGGTTCAGCCTGGTCTGCCGGCGGAGGATCTTGCCGGTCTTGGTCACCTGGAAGCGCCGGGCGGCGCCCCGGTGGCTCTTCATCTTGGGCACGGGGTCTCCTGGGAGGTTCAGGTCAGGTGCGGGCGGGGGCCCTCCCGCCGTTCTCGGCGGCCGGCGGCCCGGCCTTGGCGCCGCCGCCCTGGGTCTTGCGGGGCGAGAACACCGTGATCATGTTGCGCCCGTCCTGACGGGCCGGGCTGTCGACCTGGGCCAGGTCGACGAGGTCGGCGGCCAGCCGCTCCAGCAGCCGCCGTCCGAGCTCGGTGTGGGCCATCTCGCGGCCGCGGAACATGATGGTGACCTTCACCTTGTGGCCCTGCTTGAGGAACCGCTCGACGTGGCCCTTCTTGGTGGCGTAGTCGTGCGGGTCGATCTTGGGCCGCATCTTCATCTCT
>DASZON010000284.1:0-9436 GCA_035550755.1 Actinomycetota bacterium
CCTGCCCGGCCGGGCCGCCGCCCTCGAGGCCATCCACCGCCCCGCCGACCGCTCCGAGGCCGGCCGGGCCCGCGACCGCCTGGTCTACGACGAGCTGTTCGTCCTCCAGGTCGGCCTGGCCCTGCGCCGCCGCGCCCAGGAAGCCGGCCAGCACGGCCAGCCGCTCCAGACCGACGGCGACCTCACCAAGCGCCTCCTGGCCAGCCTCCCCTACCAGCTCACCGCCGCCCAGTCCCGGGTCATGGCCGAGATCGGCGCCGACCTGGCCCGCGCCAAGCCCATGCACCGCCTCCTCCAGGGAGAAGTTGGCAGCGGCAAGACGGTGGTCAGCCTCTGGGCGCTGCTCTGTGCCGTCCAGTCGGGGATGCAGGGGGCGATCATGGCTCCGACCGAGGTGCTGGCCGACCAGCACGGGATCAACCTCAGGATGCTGCTGGAGCCGCTGGGGGAGGGCGGGGGGCTGTTCGGGGGGCCGCGGGTGGAGGTGCTGACCGCGGCCACCACCGGGTCGGCCCGGCAGCGGATCCTGGACGCGGTGGCCGCGGGCGAGGTCGACCTGCTGGTCGGGACCCACGCGCTGCTGTCGGAGGGGGTGGAGTTCCGGCGGCTGGGGGCGGTCGTGGTCGACGAGCAGCACCGCTTCGGGGTCCATCAGCGGGTCCGGCTGCGGGAGAAGGGCGACAGCCCGCACGTGCTGATCATGACCGCCACCCCGATCCCGCGGACCCTGGCCCTGACCCTCTACGGCGACCTCGACGTCTCCACCCTGGACGAGCTGCCGCCGGGCCGGACCCCCATCGCCACCCACGTGGTCGCCGACGCCACCCTGCGGGAGCGGGCCTACCAGCGGGTCCGGGAGGAGGTGGCCGCCGGCCACCAGGCGTACGTGGTCTGCGCCCTCAAGGACGAGTCCGACAAGGTGGAGATCCGGTCGGCCAAGGCCGAGGCTGAGCGGCTCCGGGCCGAGGTCTTTCCCGACCTGCGGGTCGGGCTGGTCTACGGCGACATGCCGGCCAGGGAGAAGGAGGCGACCATGGACCGCTTCCGGGCCGGCGAGGTCGACGTGCTCGTCTCCACCACCGTGATCGAGGTCGGGGTGGACGTGCCCAACGCCACCGTGATGCTGATCGAGGACGCCGACCGCTTCGGCCTCTCCCAGCTCCACCAGCTCCGGGGCCGGGTGGGGCGGGGCAAGGCCCCCGGGCTGTGCGTCCTGTTCGCCGACCCGGTCACCGACGAGGGCAGGGCCCGCATGGAGGCCATCGCCCGCACCAACGACGGCTTCGAGCTGGCCAACGAGGACCTGCGCATCCGGGGCGAGGGGACGGTGTTCGACGCCCGCCAGTCGGGCCTGTCCGACCTCAAGCTGGCCCGGCTGATCGACGACTTCGACTGGGTCCGGCGGGCCCGGGCCGACGCCTTCGAGCTGGTCGAGGCCGACCCCGAGCTGGCCCAGGAGGGCCACCGCCGGCTGCGCCTGGAGGTGCTGGCCCGCCTGGGCGACGGCCGGGCCGAGTGGCTGGCCCGCGGGTAGCGGAACGGGCCGCGCTGGCCGCCGCGCGAACCGCCCGAGGGTAGCCAATCGTTGCCGCAGGAACTAGGCTCCCGCCATGTCGACCGACGATCGTGGCTGGTCGGACGAGGAGCAGCTCGTCCAGTACCTGGCCGAGTTCGGCTTCAGCCGCAACGAGGCTCGGATGTACCTGGCCGCCCTGGGGCGCCAGCCGCTGCGGGTGGCCGAGCTGGCCGAGCTGTCCGACATCAGCCGGCCCAAGGCCTACGACGCCATCTACCAGCTGGTCCAGAAGGGGCTGGTCAACGAGGTCGCCGGGCAGGAGTCCGGCCACGGGGCGCGCTTCCAGGCCGTCGAGCCCGGGCTGGTCGTCCAGCGCCTGCGCCATCAGAGCGCGCTCGAGCAGGCCGACCGCGTCCAGGACACCGCCGTGCTGGTGGCCGACCTGTTCGCCCGCTACTACGAGGCCCCCCAGGGCGACGACCCGTTCGAGTACGTGGAGCTGATCCGCAACTCCGACGCCGCCTGGGCGCGCCGCGACGCCATCACCGCCGGGGCCGAGAAGGAGGTCGTCCAGGCCCGCCGGATGAGCGCCCCCGGCACCCGGCCGCGGGCCGGCGACGAGGTCGGGGTCCGCGAGGGGGTCATCTACCGGGCCCTGTACGAATCCGAGTTCCTGGCCTTCCCGCAGTTCACCGTGCGCCTGCCCGAGCGGGAGCGGCGCGGCGAGCAGATCCGCTTCATCGACCAGGTCCCCATCGGCATGACGGCCGTCGACCGCCGCAAGTGCCTGCTCGCCCTCAACTCGACCGGGCTGACCAGCGGGCAAGGGAGCTGGGTGGTGCTGGAGCAGCCGGCCCTGGCCCACCTGCTCACCGACGCCTTCGACCTGCTCTGGGACCAGGCCACGCCGGCCCCGCGCTAGCCGCTGGACGGTCCCGCCGCCGCCCCGCGCCGCCTTCTTGACTTCGTGTCTCCTTCCTTTCTACTGTTGCGGCTCGCTCCTGTTGTCCCCTATGGGAAGGACAGATCGCTGACCCAGTCCGGTGACTCGGATCTGATCGACCGGCTCGTCCGCCACGGCCTCGGCCAGGGAGAGGCCCGCTGCTACGTCGGCATGCTGGGCCAGCGGGCGTTCAAGGTCAGCGAGGTCGCCATCGAGGCCGGCCTGCCGAGGTCCAGGGCCTACGAGCTGATCCGCTCGCTGGTCCGCTTCGGCCTCTGCACCGAGGTGGCCGGCGGCGGCTACGCCCGCTTCCGGGCCGTCCCCCCGAACGAGGCCATCGGCCGGCTGGAGGCGTCCCGGGCCGACCAGTCCCGCCGCCGCGACCTGGCTCTGGCTGCGCTGCAGCAGGCGCTGGCCGAGCGGGCCCGCCCCGCCCCCGAGTCGGGCCAGGAGACGGTGGCGATGCTGCGCCGCCGCGAGCAGCTCCTCACCGAGATGGCCACGGAGGTCTGCAACGCCACCCAGGAGGTCCTGACCATCGTCAACACCTCCTGGGACCCGGCCGACTGCCAGGGCATGCGCGACCGCCTGCGCGCCGGGGTCCGCTTCCGGACCATCTTCGACCGGACCTCCCTGGACCACGAGCCGCACCGGGAGTGGGTGGCCGCCCTGGCCGGCGAGCCCGGGTTCGAGGTCCGGGTCGTCGACCGCGTCGAGACCCTGTACCTGCTGGTCGACCGGTCGGTGATCTTCCTCAACCTGGTCGTCCCCGGCTCCGACACGCCCGGCGAGCACGCCGAGTCCCTGCTGATGCGCCACGCCGGGCTCGGACAGACCCTCCACGACGCCTTCGAGCGCCTCTGGCGCCACGGCGTCCCGTTCGACCAGGCCATGGGGGCGGACGGCGCACCCGCCCTCGTGGGCGCACAGACCAGCGCGCGCGGCCCCACCCCCCGGCGGTGGGGCGGGCCGCACGCCAGCAACGGCCGCTCGGTCCCGCACGGCTGAGCCGGCCCGACCGGTTGGACGGCGGGGGAACAGCCTTGGCCCCCCCGGGCTCACTACCCCGCCGTTCGACCACCTGACGAGGGGGGGAGCGTGCGCGTCGTCGGAGGGCGGCTCGGGGGGCGGCGGCTGCGGGCGGTGCCCGGGCGGGAGACCCGGCCGACCAGTGACCGGGTCAAGGAGGCCCTGTTCGGGATCCTGGGGCAGCGGGTCGAGGGAGCGCGGGTGCTCGACCTGTTCGCCGGCACCGGGGCCCTGGCCATCGAGGCACTGTCGCGGGGGGCGGCCGAGGCCGTCCTGGTCGAGCAGGCGGCCCCGGCGGTGGCGGTCATCCGGGCCAACCTGGACACCCTTGACCTCAACGACAGGGTGAAGGTCCGGCGGACCCGGGCCGAGACCTACCTCCGGACCCAGCGCGACGGACCGTTCGACCTGGTCCTGCTCGACCCGCCCTACGGCGCCCCGGTGGGCCTGGTCGCCGGTCTGCTCGGCCGGCTGGCCCGCACCGCCCTGGCCCCCGGGGCGGTGGTGGCCGTCGAGGCCGCCGCCCGCGCCGAGGCCCCGCCCTGGCCACCCGGCCTGGAGCCCGACCCGACCCGCCGCTACGGTGACACCGCGCTGCACCTGGCAACCTGGCACCCGCTACCCTTGGCGTAGCCGACCCGAGCCAGGAGACCCAATCCGTGCGGACCGCTTGCTGCCCAGGCACCTACGACCCGGTCACCAACGGTCACCTCGACATCGTGGCCCGGGCCACCAGGTGCTTCGACAAGGTGATCGTGGCCGTGCTCATCAACCCGGCCAAGCAGCCCATGTTCAGCCTCGAGGAGCGCCTGGCCATGCTCAAGGAGGCCACCGTCGGCATGGCCCCGGTCGAGGTCGACGCCTTCTCCGGGCTGCTGGTCGACTACGCCAGGCGCCGCGAGGTCACGGCCATCGTCAAGGGCCTGCGCGCGGTCTCGGACTTCGACTACGAGCTCCAGATGGCGCAGATGAACTACCGCCTGGCCGGGGTCGAGACCATGTTCATGACCACCAGCCCGACCTGGTCGTACCTCAGCTCCAGCCTGGTCAAGGACGTGGCCCGCCACGGCGGCGACGTCACCGGCCTGGTCCCCGATTTCGTGGTGGCCAGGCTCCGCGAGCGCGCCCAGCAGCCCCCGGCCTAGCCCGTCCGCTTTCTGCTACCCTGAGACGCTGCGGTGGTTCCGCCGTCGCTTTTGTGTGCCCGCCACACACCCCACGCGGCACTCATCTTGAGAGCACTGTCTTCATGAGCAAGCACGTCACAGAACCGGCACTCGCGGTCGACGTCCGCGAGCTGCTCCAGAAGCCCGGAGCGCACAAGCACGTGGTGGTGCGCGCGCCCCTGGAGGACCTGGCCACCCCGGTGGCCTCGGTCCCGCCCGACCGTCCCGTCACCATCGACGTCGAGATCGAGAGCGTGGTCGAGGGCCTGCTCGTCACCGGCACGGTCAGCACCAACGCGCTGGTCGGCTGCGTCCGCTGCCTGCGCCAGTTCGACCAGGAGCTGGAGGTCCAGGTGCGCGAGCTGTTCGCCCTCGAGCCCGGCGACGACGAGGACGAGGGCTACGCCGTGCTGCCCGACGACCGCCTGCCCCTGGACACCATGGCCAGGGACGCCCTCGTCCTCGGGTTCCCGGCGTCCCCGCTGCACAGCCCCGACTGCGCCGGCCTCTGCCCGGTCTGCGGCGCCGACCGCAACACCGTGGATTGCGGGCACAGCGGCCCCGAGACCATCGACCCCCGCTGGGCCGGCCTGGCCGACCTGCGCCTGAGTGTTCAGGAGGAAGACGATGCCCGTCCCCAAGCGTAAGACGCCGCGGGCCAAGACCCGGCACCGCCGGTCCCACTGGAAGTCGGCCGCCCCGACCTACTCGTCCTGTCCCCAGTGCCGGCAGGCCAAGCTGCCGCACACCGTCTGCCAGAACTGTGGGTACTACGGTGGACGTCAGGTCGTTGAGGTCGAGTAAGCGCCAGCCGATCGAGAAGGCCCTCGGGATCCGCTTCGGCGGTGAGGAGCTGTACGTCTGGGCCTTCACGCACCGCAGCTACGCCTACGAGAACGGTGGCCTCCCGACCAACGAGCGGCTCGAGTTCCTCGGCGACGCCGTCCTCGGCCTGGTCGTGACCGACATCATCTACCGGGCCTTCCCCGACCTGCCCGAAGGCCAGCTGGCCAAGCTGCGGGCGGCCACGGTGAACATGAACGTGCTCGCCGAGGTGGCCCGCGAGCTCGGCATCGGCGAGGCCGTCCGCCTGGGCCGGGGCGAGGAGCTGTCGGGCGGCCGCGACAAGTCCTCGATCCTGGCCGACACCCTCGAGGCCGTGCTCGGGGCCATCTACCTGGACAAGGGCCTGTCGCGGGCGGCCGCGCTGGTGCGCCGGCTGTTCGAGCACCGGGTGATGGAGGCGGCCGGGCGTGGGGCCGCCCTCGACTACAAGACCTCGCTGCAGGAGCTGGCCGCCTCCAGCCTCGGCGGGATGCCCTCCTACGCCATCGAGGAGGAGGGCCCCGACCACGCCAAGCGGTTCACGGCCACGGTGTCGGTGGCCGGCACCGCCTACGGCAGCGGCAAGGGCCGCTCCAAGAAGGAGGCCGAGCAGCACGCGGCCCGCGAGGCCTTCGAGACCCTGGCCGCCGACCGCATGGTCACCGGCACCGGCGACCAGGGCCCGGGGCCCGAGGCGGCGCCCGTGCAGCCCACCGGAGAGGCGCCGGGGACCCCCACCCCGCCGGCCGGCTGAGGTGCCCGAGCTCCCCGAGCTGGACGTCCTGGCCGAGAACCTGGCCGCCAGGCTGGGCGGGGCCAGAGTGGCCGCGGTCCGGGTGGTCTCGGTGGCCGCCCTCAAGACCTTCGACCCGCCGATCGACACCCTCGCCGGCCAGGCCGTCACCGGGGCCGGCCGCCGGGCCAAGTACGTCTGGCTCGAGTTCGGCGACCTGCGCCTGGTCATGCACCTGTCGCTCGGCGGCCGCCTGACCCTGGGACCCAAGCCGGCCTCGCGCAAGATCGCCGTGCTCACCGTCGACTTCGACGACGGCCGGGTCCTGTCCATGACCGAGGGGGGCACCCAGCGCCGGGCCGCCGTCTGGCTGGTCGACGACGTCGAGAAGGTCCCGCCCCTGGCCGGCCTCGGCCCCGAGCCGCTGGACCCCGGGTTCACCACCGAGCGGCTGGCCGCCATCCTGGCCGAGGGCGGCCACACCCTCAAGGGCATGCTCACCGACCAGCGGGCCATGTCCGGGGTCGGCAACGCCTGGAGCGACGACGTCCTCCACCGGGCCAAGATGTCGCCGTTCGCCCGCCCCGAGCGCCTCGACCCGGCCGAGATCGAGCGCCTCCACGCCGCCCTGGTCGGGGTGCTCACCGAGGCCCGCGCCACCCTGGCCTCCCAGGTCGGCGACGAGGTCGTCATCCCCAAGGCCTCCGAGCGCCTGTTCGCCGTCCACGGCCGCGCCGGGGCCGCCTGCTTCGTCTGCGGCGACACCATCCGCTCGGTCTGGATGGGCGAGCGCGAGACCTCCTACTGCCCGACCTGCCAGACGGGCGGCCGCGTCCTGGCCGACCGCCGCCGGAGCCGCTTCCTCCGCTAGAATCTCCGGCGTCCGGCCCGGGGGTGCTCGGGCGAGCCGGCCCGCCGGAGGAGCCCGTGCCCGAGTTGCCGGAGGTCGAGACCCTCCGAGGGGACCTCGACAAGGAGGTCGGAGGCCGCAAGGTCAAGGCGGTCGAGGTCCGCTCGGCCCGGGTCGTGCGCCGCCACCGCAACCGCCCCGAGTTCGCCGACCGGCTGGTCGGCCGCAAGCTCGGCACCTGCGCCCGCCTCGGCAACCTGCTCCTGCTCGGCCTGGACGGCGGCCCCGACACGGCCGCCCTGGCGATCGACCTGGGCCCCACCGGACGGCTGCTCAAGCAGCGCAGCGCCGCCCCGGTGGACCGCCAGACCGACGCCGTGCTCAGCTTCTCGGTCGGCGGCGACCTGCGCGTGCTGGACCTGGGCGAGGACGGCGAGCTGTTCCTGGCCGGCCAGGCCGGGCTGGAGGAGCTGGCCGAGCGCTGGCGGGAGACGATCGACCCGCTGGCCGACGCCCTGGCCTGGCAGGCCCTCGGGGCCCGGCTGGGCGCCAGGCAGGCGCGGCTGCGGGCCCTGCTCACCGACCCGTCGTTCGTGGCCGGCATCGGGCCCGTCTACGCCGACGAGATCCTCTGGGCGGGCGGGCTGCGCTGGGACCGCGACTCCGACGGCCTCTCCGCCCAGGAGGTGCGCCGCCTCCACCGGGCCATCCAGGAGGTCGTGCAGGACGCCACCCGGCTGCGCGGCGTCTCGGTGGGGGAGACCCCCTGGCTGGACCTGCACGGCAACAAGGGCGAGTTCGAGCCCCAGCTCAACGTCTACCAGCGCGAGGGCCAGCCCTGCCGCCGCTGCCGCGCGCCCCTGGTCCACGAGCGCATCTCCCGCGGCCAGACCACGTACTATTGCCCCAAATGTCAGAGCTGAAGACCCGCGCTCCGGCCGCCGTCATCGCCCTCCTGCTGGCGCTCGCCCTGGCCGGCTGCGGCGGCGACGACCCGGCCCCAGCGGCCGCTCCCGACTCCGCCACGGCCGCCCCGGCCACCACCGGCAGCCCGGCCCCCCGGGCGGGGCAGGTCGACCTCGGCGACGCCCCCGCCTATGTCGCCCTGGCCGTCAAGGACGTGACCGTCCGCTCCCGGCCCCGCGGCGGCGACGTGGTGGCGGTGTTCCCGGCCGACCTGCCCTGGGGCAGCCCGACACCGTTCCTGATCAAGGAGGCCCGCCGCACCGCCGCCGGGGACACCTGGCTGGAGGTGCTGCTGCCCCGGCGGCCCAACGGCGCCAGCGGCTGGATCCGGGACGACCAGGTGAAGGTCAAGCCGCTCAGCCACGCCGTCGAGATCGACCTGTCCACGCGCACGGCCAGCCTGCTGCGCGACCACCGCAAGGTCCGCACCTGGCGGGTCGGGATCGGCACCGCCGGCACCCCCACCCCGACCGGGCGGTTCTACGTGACCGTGAAGCTCCGCCCGCCCCAGATCTCGGCCGCCGCCTACGGCGCCTGGGCCCTGGGGCTGTCCGGCTACTCCGAGGTCCACCAGAGCTTCGGCACCGGCGACGGCCAGATCGCCCTGCACGGCACCTACAAGCCGTGGCTGCTGGGCCGGCCGGTGTCCAACGGCTGCGTCCGCATGGACAACGAGACCATCACCATGCTGGCCGAGACCCTGCCCCTCGGCACGCCGGTGACCATCCGCGGATGAGCGCGCAGCGGCTCCGGGCCGTGGTCAGGGGCGAGGTCCAGGGAGTCGGGTTCCGCTGGTCGGTGCAGCGCCAGGCCGGCGCGCTGGGCCTCACCGGCTACGCCGAGAACCTCCCCGACGGCTCGGTCCGGGTCGAGGCCGAGGGCGACCCCGCCCGCCTCGACCAGCTCGAGGCCTACCTGCGCCAGGGCCCCCGCTGGGCCGAGGTCGAGTCCCTGGACGTCCAGCGCCTCCCGGCCACCGGCGAGTTCCGCGGCTTCGGCGCCAGATAGCCACCCCGCCGGAGGCCGATGCGCCCAGGTCGGCGACGGGTTCGTCGCGATGGGCTCGCTTGGCGCCTCCATTCCCGACGTGTTATAGTCCGCTTGTGAAATCAGGTCTCTGGGACCGCCCAGACGCGGTGGCTGCTCGGCCCGGCGGTATCGGGCAGGGTCGCGAGCACGTCTTGGGCCTTCCTCGCCCAGGGAACAAACGCACGTAGTCGTCGGCCGTTCCGCGGCGCTGGACGACCTTTGCGGCCTGCCAGCGCACCGGACAAGAGCGCAGCGGTAACCCCGAAGCCGCTGCAGTGGGAGGAGCTTCCCGGATGTCGAAGGCGCTCATGGGCTACGTAGGTCAGCCGCCCGCCTACATGATCTTGCGGGAGCTGAATGCCCTCAAAGCGCGTGTCGC